>DATCNF010000206.1:0-17054 GCA_036565325.1 Candidatus Dormiibacterota bacterium
GGGGAGGAGTCTCACTCCTCAGTCCGGCTTCCACCACGACTCCCCTTTCTCCAGCCAGGCCAGGAGCATGCCGTGGCGCAGCCCCTCGTGGCTGACCTGCACCGCGTGCAGGCCGTAGTAGTCGAGCAGCAGGAGCAGCACCTCCACCCCGCCGCGCAGCGCGCGCACGCGCGCCTCCTCCAGCCCGGTGCGCCGGGCGAGCTCGTGGGCCGGGGCGGAATCCAGGCGCTCCTCGGCGGTCAGGAGCGCCTGGGTCGAGAGCAGCGAGGGCGGGCTGGCGGCTGAGAGCACCAGCGGCAGGTTGCTGGCGGTGCCACCGGTCACCACCATCCGCTCGGCATCCGACTCCGGCGCCCTGCGCAGCACCGGCAATGCGGCCGCGCGCAGCGCCGTGCGCTCCCCTGCGCGCGGCGGGTCGGACAGGAAGCGCGCCGCCGTCACGCCCGACCCGATCGGCAGCGACACCCAGCTGACCAACCGCTCCCCGTCGGCGGCGACCACCTCTGTGGACGCGCCACCCAGGTCGGCCATCAGCCACTCGCGGCGCCCGGCATGCCGGCTGGCCACCCCCCGGAAGGACAGCTGCGCCTCGCGCTGAGCGGAGATCAGGCGAACCGGCACATCCAGGGCAGCCGAAGCCTCGGCCAGCAGCTTCTCGCCGTCGGCCGCCTCGCGCACCGCCTGGGTGGCGCCGGCGACCAGGTGCTCGTAGCCCAGGTCGCGCGCCTTCTTCATGACGCGCTCCAGCGCCTGCAGCGCTCGCCGCCGCCCGCGGTGGCCGATCTTCCCGATGCGCTGGACCTCCATTCCGAGCTCCGGCATCTCGACGTGGTGGCCGACGTCCGTGAGCCTGCCCTCCTCCTCGTCCGCGACGAGCACGTGGACGGTGTTGCTCCCGATGTCCACCGCCGCCAGCCTGCGCACGGCCGAATCTTCACGGAAACGGCCTCGAGTTCGGGGGACCAGGGCTTAAGCTGCGTGCCCGCGCCCCCGATGGACGAGAAGATCAAACCGGCTCCCGCGCCCTGGGGGATGTGGGCGTTCCTGCGCGCGCTGCCCCGGCTGCTGTTCCCGCACCTGGGCTGGTTCCTGCTCAGCGTCATCGCGCTGGCGCCCGGCGTGCTGATGGCGACCGGGATGCCGCTGCTGCTGCGAGCGCTGGTCGACCGCGCCCTGGCGGCCGGCAACCCGGTGATCGCCACCTACGCGCTGGCGGTGATCGCGCTGCTGGCGCTCCTCGACGTGAGCACCGGGCCGGTCCAGCGGTGGCTGGCTTCGCGGATGGCTACGGCGGTCGGCAACGACCTCCGGATCCGGATCTTCTCGCACCTGGAGAAGCTGTCGGTCGGCTACTACGAGACCCGGCAGCCGCGGCTCCTGGCCGACCTCGCCACCGGTGGCGCGGGGGCCGTCGAGTCGGCGCTCGAGGACGCGCTGCTGCGCGCCATGAAGCAGATCGCGATCATCGGCTTCGGCCTCTTCCTGCTCTTCACCCTCGAGCCCCGGCTGGCGCTGGCCTGCGGCCTCCTTTTGCCGGTGGTGCCGGTGGGGTCGCGCCTGCTCTCGACCGCTTACGACCGGGCCCAGGCCAGGCGCTGGAAGACGATGGAGAAGCAGATCATGCTCGCCGACCAGAGCCTGACGGCGCACGCCATGGTGAAGGCGTTCGGGCTGGAGGAGGCACACTCGGCGCTCTTCAAGAGGCTGACCCTCGAAACCTCCCGGGGCACCCGCCATATAGCCTGGGTGGAGGGCGCCATGTCGGCGGCCGCCACCGGCGGCGGCTACCTGGTGCTGGCAGCGGCGGTCGGGATCGGGACCGTGCTCGTGCTCTCGCACTCGCTGACCCTGGGCTCGATGCTGGCCTTCGTGCAGCTCGCCTTCTCGGTGATCCGCTCGGCGCAGAGCCTGTCCACCGTGGTGGCGCCCATGAAGCAGGCGGGCGGGGCGCTGCAGGGCGCCTATGACGTCCTCAAGGAGCGACCCGGCGTGGCCGACGCCGCCGGCGCCGTCGACCTGCCGCCCCTGCAGCAGGAGATCCGGCTGGAGAGCGTGTACTTCGCCTACCGCGCAGGGGTCTATGTCCTGAAAGGCGTCGACGCCGTGATCCCGCGCGGCACCAAGGTGGCCTTCGTGGGGTCCAGCGGCGGCGGCAAGAGCACCGTGCTGAAGATGCTGATGCGGATGGACGACCCGGCGGCGGGCCGGGTCACCTTCGACGGCGTCAGCCTGCGCCGCTTCACGCTGGCCTCGCTCCGGGGCCGGCTGGGCGTGGTCTTCCAGGAGACCGTGGTGGTGTCGGGCACGATCGCCGACAACATCCGGATCGGCAAGCCCGAGGCCACCGACGAGGAGGTCCGGCTGGCCGCCGCCGCGGCCGGCCTCGACGCTCACGTCAGCCTGCTCCGCGACGGCTACGCGACCAACCTCACGGAGGGCGGCCTCAACCTCAGCGGCGGCCAGCGCCAGCGCCTGGGCATCGCGCGCGCCCTCCTCCGCATGCCTGAGATCCTGGTCCTCGACGAGGCCACCTCGGCGCTCGACCCGATCTCCGAGCACGCGGTCACCGAGGCGCTCAACAACGTCACCCGGGGCCGCACCGTGATCTCGGTCACCCACCGCCTGGCGCAGGTCGTCGACTACGACCACATCTACGTCATGGAGGGTGGCCGGGTGGTCGAGGAGGGCGCGCACCCGGACCTCCTGGCCGCGGGCGGGACCTACGCCCAGCTCTGGGCCAAGCAGAGCGGCTTCCAGGTCACCGCCGACGTCACCGGCAGCCGGATCGAACCCCGGCGGCTGCGGCTGGTCCCCATCTTCGCGGGCATCGGCCCCGGCACCCTGGCGGGCGTGGCGCGCCTGTTCCAGGTCGCCGACGCCGAGGAGGGCGCGGTGCTCATCAACGAGGGCGACCCCGCCGACCGCTTCTTCATCCTGATCCGGGGCCGGATGGAGGTGGTGAAGGGGGGACGCCAGGTGGCGCTGCTGACCGATGGCGATCACTTCGGCGAGATCGCGCTCCTCGACCACAGCCTGCGCACGGCGACTGTGAGGACACTCACTCACTGCGTGTACGCGACCCTCGGCCAGGCCGACTTCGAGGCCCTGGTCGAGCGGCTGCCGGCGGTGCGCGAAGCGCTGCGCCGGGTCCAGGCCGAGCGCGCCAGCGCGGAAGCTCAAAATCCAGTGCATGCCTGATACCAAGACCACGACCCGGGTCGAACGCGACTCCATGGGCGATATGGAAGTCCCCGCCGACGCCTTCTACGGCGCCTCCACGCAGCGCGCGGTCATCAACTTCCCGATCTCCGGCCAGCGCTTCCCGCGCCGCTTCCTGCGCGCGCTGGGCCTGGTCAAGCGCGCCGCCGCCGAGGTCAACGGCGAGCTCGGCCTGCTCGAGCCAAAGGTGGCCGCCGCCATCGCCGCCGCCGCCCAGGAGGTCGCGGACGGGGCTCTCGACGAGCAGTTCCCGATCGACGTCTACCAGACCGGCTCGGCCACCTCGACCAACACCAACGCCAACGAGGTGATCGCCTTCCGCGCCGGCCAGCTCCTGGAGGGCGCCCGCGTCCACCCCAACGACCACGTCAACAAGTGCCAGTCCTCCAACGACGTGATCCCGACCGCCATGCAGCTGGCGGCGGCGATGGCGATCGCCGAGGACCTGCTGCCGGCGCTGGAGCGGCTGCGCGCCGCCCTGGCCGCCAAGTCCGCGGAGTTCATGCCGATCGTGAAGACCGGGCGCACCCACCTCCAGGACGCCACCCCCGTCCGGCTGGGCCAGGAGTTCCTTGGCTACGCCGGGCAGCTCGAGGAGTCGATCCGGCGGGCCCGGGCGGCGCAGGCCGAGCTGGTGGTGGTGCCCCTCGGCGGCACTGCGGTCGGCACCGGCATCAACTCGCATCCCGAGTACGCGGCGCGTGCCTGCGCCCGGCTCGCCGAGCTGACCGGCCTGCCGGTGCGCGAGACCAACAACCACTTCCACGCCCAGGCCGCCCTGGACGCGACCATCGCCGCCCACGGCCAGCTGCGCACGATCGCCCTCTCGCTTTGGAAGGTGGCCTCCGACATCCGCCTGATGGGGATGGGCCCCCGGGCCGGGATCGGGGAGCTGGCGCTGCCTGAGACCCAACCGGGGTCGAGCATCATGCCGGGCAAGGTCAACCCGGTGATCGTGGAGTCGCTGACCATGGCCGTGGCGCGGGTGCTGGGCAACGACGCCACCGTCGCCTTCAGCCAGACCGGGTCATTCCTCGAGCTCAACGTGATGATGCCGGTGGCCGCGGTCTCGATCCTGGAGACGCTGACCTTGCTGGCCCACTCCGCGGAAAACTTCGCCGCCCGCTGCGTCGAGGGACTGCTGGCCACGGCCCGCGGCCCGGAGCTGGTGGAGCAAGGGTTGATGCTGGCCACCGCCTTCGCGCCCGTGATCGGTTACGACGAGGCGGCCAAGATGGCCAAGGAAGCCCTCAAGAGCGGGCGCACCATCCGCGAGCTGGCGCGCGAGAAGGGCTTCAGCGACACCGACCTGGACCGGATCATGGACCCGGCCAAGCTCACCGAGCCTGGCCTGGAGGCGGGAGCCGGCGGCAGCGGCTAGCGGGGCCCAGCCCCCTATCGGGGTCACGCCGGCGCTGCTGGAGGCGCGGGACCTGCACGTCCACCGCGGCAGCCGCCACGTGGTGCGCGGGGTCAACCTGGCCCTCGAGCCCGGGCGCTGCCTGGGCATCGCGGGCCCCAACGGGGCGGGCAAGTCCACGCTCCTGGGAGCGTTGGCGGGCTGGATCCACCCCAGCTCGGGCGAGGTCCTGCTGCACGGGCATGCGGTGCACGGCCGGGTCCCTGCCGAGGTCGGGTTCGCGGCCCAGGAGGTCTCCTTCTACCCGCACCTCTCGGGGCGCCATAACCTGGAGCTGTTCGGCCAGCTCTACGACCTCTCCCGGGCCGAGCTGGTGCGCCGGATCGACCACCTGGTGGAGAGCTTCGAGCTCGAGGACTGGATCGAGCGCGAGGCCAACAGCTACTCGGGCGGGGTGGCCCGGCGCCTGCACCTGGCGATCGCGCTCATCAACCAGCCGGACCTGGTGCTCCTCGACGAGCCCACCACCGGCCTCGACCCGGGGTCGCGGAGCACGCTGGTCCGCGTCATCTCCGAGCTCCTGGAGGCGGGCAACGCGGTGGTCGTGGTCAGCCAGGTACTGGCCGACCTGGAGATCGTGGCCCACCGGCTGATGGTGATCGTGGACGGCCATCCCACCCTGCATGACGACATGGAGTCGGTCATGGCGCGGGCCGGCGCCGGGGTGGTGGTGATCGAGCTGGCCCGCCACCCGGAGGAGAAGGTCGACCTCGGCGGCGTCCCCGGCGTCCTCGGCTTCGACCTCAACGAGGGTGTCCTGACCGTGCGCCTCGACGGCTCGCCGACCCGGCTGCCGCTGCTCCTCGACCACCTGCGCCGGCACGGCCTGCGCGTGGCCCGGCTGGAGTTCCAGCCGGCCTCACTGCAGAGCGTGATCAGCGAGCTGGTACCTGGTTGGTGACCGGGTTCTTCACCGCGGTCCGGCGCACGGCCCGGATGACCGCGCACGAGCTGCGGGTGGTGCTCACCAACCTGCGCTTCTCGGTGGCGCTGTTCGGCATCCCGCTCATCATCACCGGGCTCGTCAACTTCGTCCTGCACGAGCCCGGCCTGCCGCCCGACCAGCTGGCGATCCAGGACGCCGACAACAGCGTGCTCTCGCGCAAGCTGGTGCAGCAGCTGGAGCAGTGGCCCGGCCTGCGCACCGAGACCCTGGCGCGCGGCGCCGACGTCGAGGCCGTGGTCAACCAGCACTCGGACGTGATCGCGATCGTGATTCCGGCCGGCCTCAACGAGGCGGTGCTCGCCGGCAACCCGCTCCAGCTCCGGCAGTTCGTGAACCGCGCCGGGGCGGCGCAGAACCAGCCCGCGGCGACCGCGGTCTTCAACGCCGGGGTGGAGGTTTCGGCGGTGGCGGCGGCGGTGGCCTCGGCGCGCCTCGACGCCGCCCGCCGGCACGTTGACGAGGACGCGGCCGCCCGGGTGGCAGAGGCCAACGCGCTGCTCAGGTTCAACATCCTGCGCAACCGCCTCAACACCACCACGCTCGGCGCGCGCTCGATCTCCAGCTTCACCAAGCAGTCGCGCTTCGCCACCGGCGAGGGCATCACGTTGATGGAGTTCGTGGGCGTGATGCTGGCACTGCTGATGGTCGAGGACCGCGAGCACGGGCGGCTCACACGGCTGCTCTGGACGCGGCTGCGTCTCACGCAGCTGGTGATCGCCAAGGGCATCTCGATCTTCTTGCTCTGCGCGGCCGCGATGGCCGCCATCATCGGGATCTCGGTCTATTTCGGGATGGGCGTCGGTCCCTCGGTGGCGCTGCTGGGACTGGTCACCGTGGTCACCGCGTTCGCGGTCACCGGGTACTCCCTGCTGCTGCTCGGGCTCGGCCACTGGGCGCCCCACGTCGTCCAGCTGGCCGGCGTCGTGGCGACCGTCGTGCTGTCGGTCGTCGGCGGCTCGCTGGTGCCCTCCGAAAACCTGCCCGGGATCATCCAGCTGCTGGGTTCATTGACCCCCAACGAACGCGCGACCGAGGCGTATCATGCACTGCTCCTACACGGGGACACGGGAGGGGGAGAGCTCTGGATACCGCTGCTGGTGCTGATCGTGCTCGGGCTGCTGCAGGCGGTGGTGGGAGCGCGGGTGCTGGTGTACGCGATGAGGAACTCCCACTGAACGAGAACCCGCCCCAGGGCGACGGGCCGGCGCTGCCGATGCGGCCCGGCGACGACGACCCGGTGGCGGTCGCGACCCTGCGCCACGCGAACCAGGAGCCGAACCCCGCCATCACCGCCAGCGGGAATACTCCGCGGCCGGCCATGATCGAGGCGATCGGCCTCTGGAAGGAATACCCGGTCAAGCGCGGTAAGCCGCCCAAGCGCGTGATCCGCGGGGCCCACCTCAAGGTCGGTGTCGGCCGGGTGCACTGCATGATGGGGTTGTCGGGGGCGGGCAAGTCGACGCTGGTGGGCATGCTCTCCGGCCTGCTGACGCCGACCCGGGGCACCATCAACTTCAACGGCCAGCCCGCCACCTCCGAGGTGCTGCGCCGGAACGTCGCGCTCTCGCTGGGAATCGACGGCGGCTTTTACGGCCGCCTCTCCGTGCACGAGAACCTGGAATTCTTCGGGGCCCTGATCGGCATCCCCCGCTCGCAGCTGCACGCGCGCTCGAATGAGATGCTGGGCCTGGTGGGGCTCAGGCGGGCGGGGATGGCCGAATACCGGACCCTGTCGTCCGGCCAGCGCCGGCAGGCGCACCTGGCCCGAGCGCTGATCGTGCACCGCCCGTTCCTGATCGCCGACGAGCCCACGCGCGGCCTCGATCCGTCGACGGAGCAGCACATCGTGGACCTGCTCTACGCGATCAAGAAGTCCGGGCAGACCATGCTCGTGGTGACCCACGACGTGCACCTGGCGTCGGGCCTGGCCGACTGGGTGAGCGTGCTCGACGCCGGCGTCGTGATCAAGAGCGCGGCGCCCATCGACCTGCTGCACCTGCTGACCTCGACGCGCATCTACATCCGCTTCCAGGACGACCCCGCGCGCGCGGTCAAGCGGCTCGCCGACCTGCCGGGCCTGACCGAGCTGCACGTGCACGAGTCCGAGGTGCACTGCTACACGCAGGATCCCGAGCACGACCTCAACGAGGTGATCCGGATCGTGGTAGACGAGAACCTCGAGATCGCGCACATCGAGGTTCCCGAGCCCGGCTTGGAAGAGGTCTTCCTGAAGGTGATAGCCGAGCGCAAGCACCTGGAGCAGGAGCGACGGCTGGCCGCACCCAAGGCCAAGGCGCACCAGCCGTGAGGGCGTAGCCGTGTACGTGCAGTGGATCCTGATCAAACGCATCTTCGCCGGGCACAGCCCGCTGCGCTTCACGGCGCTGATGACCGCCATCAACATCCTGATGGCGATCGGCGTCTTCTACTACATGACGGTGGTGGTCGGCACCAGCAGCGGATCGCGCGCCCAGATCTATCGCTTCTACGGCGGCGTGGCAGCTTTCATGGCGGTCGGTGTCTCCATGAACGCGCTGCTCACGGTCGGCCTCAACGCCGTGGCCAAGGCGATCAACGACGAGCGCAACCAGGGCACGCTCAGCTACTGGATCATGTGCCAGCCGCGGTTGCTCAAGCTGGTTCTGCAGGCGTCCATCGGCGAGTTCATGCTGGCGGGCGTCAACGCGCTCGTCACCTTCGCGCTGCTGGTCGCCCTCTTCGGCGTCCACTTCCACATCAACCTGCTCTCCTTCGCGGTGGTCGGCGCGGTGAGCCTGCTTGCGGTCATAGGTGTCGGGTTGGTGGCGGCGTCCCTCAACATCACCGGCAACACCGGTCAGAACCCGATCCTCTGGGCCTGGGGCTTGACCACCAACTTCATGGCCGGCGTCTTCGTGCCCATCGAGGTCTTCGACAACCCGTTCATACACACCGTGAGCAGCGCGGTGCCGGTCACCCACGCGCTGCTGGCGATGCGCAGCGCCGTGCTGCGTGACGCGCCCCTCAACGACCCTGTGCTGGACGGCCACCTGCTGTACTGGGGCATCTTCGCTGTGCTCATGCTCCCGCTGGGCGCGTGGCTCTTCCGCCGCGGGCTCGACCGCGCGCTGATGCGCGGGAATCTCATACAGAGCTAAGCGGGGACCTGAATTGCTCACGGAACCGAGGGCTCTGGAGAGCCCGGAAGTCGAGGCGCACCCGACCTCGTTGGCGCAGCGCGGCATGTGGTTCCTGTGGCGGCTGGCGCCGGGCAGCACGTTCTATAACGTCCCCGTCGCACTGCCCTTCAACGGTGCGCTGCGCGTCGACGCGCTGCAGCGCGCCCTGGCCGAGGTGGTGCGCCGGCACGCCGTGCTGCGCACGACCTATCGCGAAGGCGCCGACGGCATCCCCATCCAGGTCGTGCATCCGGCCGCCGAGGTCGAGCTGCCGGTGGCCGACCTCCGCGAGCTGGCCCGGGGCGCACGCGCCGCCGAGCTGGCGCGGCAGGCGCAGGCCGAGTACGAGCGGCCCTTCGACCTCGGCCGGGGACCGGTGTTCCGCGCTCGCCTGGTGCGCACCGGCGACCTCGAGGCCACGCTCCTGATCACCATGCACCACGTCGTCTGCGACGGCTGGGGCATCAACGTCCTCAGCGGCGAGCTGCGCACGCTCTATCGCGCGTACGCGCAGGGACAGCCCTCGCCCCTGCCCGAGCTGGCCTACGAGTACACGGACTTCGCGCGCACGCAGGCGGAGTCCGTCGACGGCGAGGCGCTGCGGCGACAGCTCGCGTACTGGCGCACGCGGCTGGCGGGCGCACCGGCCGCGCTCGACCTGCCCACCGACCGGCCGCGGCCCGCCGTGCAGAGCTTCCGCGGCGGGCGCATCGAGCTGCATGTTCCGGCGCGCCTGGCCGCGAGTCTGCGCACGCTTGCTCGCGCTCACGGCGCCACGCTGTTCATGACGCTGCTGGCGGGCTTCGACGTGCTGCTGGCGCGCTACACGCGCCAGGACGACGTGGTGGTCGGCTCCTTCATCGCGGGCCGCACGCGCACCGAGCTGGAGGGCCTGGTCGGCCAGTTCGCGAACACTCTGCTGCTGCGCACCGACCTCAGCGACGACCCCACCTTCGCCGAGCTGGTGGACCGCGTGCGGGACACCACGCTGGAAGCGTTCGCCAACCAGGACGTGCGCGTGGAGACGCTGGTCGAGGAGCTGGCGCCCGACCGCGACCTTTCGCGCATGCCGCTGTGCCAGGTCGTGCTCTCCCACCTCAACTTCAAGGTCGCCTCCCGGCGCACCGAGAGCGGTGCCGAGGTCCGCCGCAGCGGCACCAAGTACGACCTCGTCCTGTACGTCACCGGCGAGGGCTCGGACGCCGGCCTCATGCTGGCCGCCGAGTACAGCTCCGACCTCTTCGACGAGGCCACCGTGGCGCGCTTCCTGCGTCACTACCGGAACCTGCTGGAGGCGGCCGCGGCCAATCCCGCCCAGGCGGTGTCGCGCCTGCCCCTGCTCGATGCGGCCGAGCGCAAGCGCCTGCTCGTGGACTGGGCACAGGACCCGCCGGTGCCCTACCCGAGCGACCGCCGGATCCACGAGCTGTTCGCGGCGCAGGCCGCGCGCACGCCTGACGCCGAGGCGTTGATCGAAGGCCCCCGCCGGATGACCTATCGCGACCTCGACGCGCGCGCCAACCGGCTGGCCCACCACCTGCTGGCGCTCGGGGTCGGCCGCGAGACGCCGGTGGCGGTCTGTGTGGAGCGGTCGGCCGACAGCGTGGTGGCGCTGCTCGGCATCCTCAAGGCGGGCGCCGCGTACGTTCCCCTGGACGCCGCCTACCCGCGCCACCGGCTCGCCTACATGCTCGAGAGCTCCCAGGCGCCGGTCCTGGTTACAACTTCAGCGGTCGCCGGCCGGCTGCCCGACACCGGCGCGGGCCGGGTGTTTCTGGACGAGCACCGGCGCGCGATCAGCCGGCGCCCGGCGACCGACCCCCGGGTGAAAGGGGAGGCGACCGACCTCGCCTACCTGATCTACACCTCGGGCTCCACCGGCGAGCCCAAGGGCGTCATGGGGTCGCATCGGGCGATGGTCAACCGCTTCGCCTGGATGTGGCGCACCTTCCCCTTCCAGCCCGGCGAGGTCACCTGCCAGAAGACGGCCCTCAGCTTCGTCGACTCGATCTGGGAGGTCTTCGGACCGCTGCTCCAGGGCGTGCCCTCGGTCCTGGTCCCGGAGCCGGCGGCCCGCGAGCCCCGGGCCCTGATCCAGGCCCTGGCCGGGGGCCGCGTCAGCCGGCTGGTGGCGGTGCCCTCGCTGCTCCGGATGCTGCTCGAGATCGAACCCGACCTGGGCGCCGCGCTGCCCGACCTGCGCCTGGTCGTCAGCAGCGGGGAGGCACTCCCCGTGGAGCTCGGGCGGCGGGTGCTGCGCGCCCTCCCGAAAGCCCGGCTGCTCAACCTATACGGCTCCTCCGAGGTCGCGGCCGACGCCACCTGGCACGAGGTCACCGGGGACGAGCCCGACGGCCCGGTGGCGATCGGGAGGCCGATCTTCAACGTCACCGTCAGGGTCCTCGACCCCGCCCTGCAGCCGGTCCCGATCGGCGTCCCGGGCGAGGTCTACGTGGGCGGCGACGCGCTCGCCCGCGGCTACTGGAACCGGCCGGACCTGACCGCCGAGCGCTTCGTCCCGGATCCCCACGGGCCCGGCCTCCTGTACCGGACCGGCGACCTGGCCCGGTTCCGGCGCGACGCCGCGCTGGTCTACGCGGGCCGCGTCGACCACCAGGTCAAGGTGCGCGGCATGCGGATCGAGCTGGGCGAGTTGGAGACCGAGTTGAAGCGCCATCCCGACGTCGAGGACTCGGTCGTGGTGGCGCAGGACCGGGGCGCCGGCGACATCCGGCTGGTCGCCTACGTCGTCGGCCGGCCGCACGCCACCGGGCGCGAGCGTGACGAGCGCGAGCACGTCGAGCAGTGGCGCAGCGTCTGGGAGGAAACCTTCGCCGGTGCCGACCAGGGCGACGACGCCCTGCTCCAGCTGGGCTGGCACGGGGTGCTCAGCAACGAGCCGGTGCCGGCTGCGGACATCCGCGAGCAGCTCGACCTGGTGGCCGCGCGCCTGCGCCGGCAGCGGCCGCGCCGGATCCTGGAGATCGGCTGCGGCGCCGGCTTCCTTTTGGAGCGGCTGGCGCCCGGCGCCGAGGAGTACGTGGCCACCGACTTCGCCGCCTCGGCGCTGGAGCTGGCGCGGAGGCGCGCCGCACCCGGCCTGCCGGTGCGCTTCCTGCAGCGCGCGGCCGGCGACCGCTGGGACGACCTGCCGGCCGGGCACTTCGACCTCGTGGTGATGCACTCGGTGGCCGCTTACCTGCCCAGCGAGCGCCACCTGCGGAGGGCCTGCCGCTCCGCCTTCCGGCTGCTGCGGCGCGGGGGCCGGCTCTGGATCGGCGATGTGCGCAGCCAGCCCTTGCTGGAGGCGCTGCACCTGGCGGCCGAGCTGCGCTGGGCGCCCGACGCCATGCCCATCGCGCAGCTCCGGCAGCGGGTCGCCGCGCGCGTCGCCCAGGATCCCGAGCTGGCCGTCCATCCGGCCTTCTTCACGAACCTGGCGGCGGCGGTCTCGGTCAACCCCCAGCGCGGCCGGGCGCGCAACGAGATGACGGCCTTCCGCTACGACGTCCTGGTCATCAAGGGCCACGCCGCGCGGCGCCCCGACGTCAAGCTGGACTGGCTGCGCGAGGTGGGAGGCCTGACCACGCTCCGGCAGACCCTGGCGGAGGGCGACTGGCGGCGCTTCGCGGTGACGCGGATCCCCAACCGGAGGACGCAGCGGCACGCCGCGGCCGCGGCCCTGCTGCAGGACCCCGAAGCGCCGGCCACGGTAGCCGAGCTGCGCGGCCGCCTGGTGGGGGTGGAGCTGGCGGGCGTCGAGCCCGAGGACGTGCGCACGATTCAACCTGGGCGCCTCCGGCTGAGCTGGGCGGAGGGCGCCCCCGACGGCAGCTTCGACGCCGTCTTCGGGAGCCAGGGCGAGGTCTTCGCGGCGCGCGCGCCGGTCCCCGAGGGGGCCCTGACCAACCACCCGCTGGAGGCCGCGGCCGTGCGCCGCCTGATCCCGGATCTCCGGCGTGCGCTCGAAGACCGGCTGCCCGACTACATGCAGCCCTCGGCCTACGTCCAGATGGATTCCCTCCCGCTGACGCCCAACGGCAAGCTGGACCGCCGGGCGCTGCCCGCGCCCGAGGGGCGCTCCGAATCGGAGCGCGAGTACGCGGCGCCGCGGAGCCCGGAGGAGCGGATCCTGGCGGACATCTACGCCAGCGTGCTGGGCGTGGAGCGAGTGAGCATCCACGACGGCTTCTTCCTGCTGGGCGGACACTCGCTGACGGCGACCCAGGTCGCGGCCCGCGCCCGCGAGGCGCTCCACGTGGAGGTGCCGCTCCGGCTCATTTTCGAGCGCTCGACGGTGGCCGAGCTGGCCGCGGCGCTGCGAGATATCGAGCATGGCGTCTACCGGTCGCCCATCACGCTCGAGCACTCGGGCGCCGAGGGCCAGCCGCTCTCCTTCGCCCAGCGCCGGCTCTGGTTCCTCGACCAGCTGACGCCGGGCAGCGCCGCCTACAGCATCACCACCGCCTTCCGGTACCGGGGCGCGCTCGACCAGGCGGCGCTGCGCCGGGCCGTCGGCCACGTGGTCGCACGCCACGCCTCGCTGCGCACCACCTTCCACGAGACCGCGGCCGGCCCGGTCCAGCGCGTAGCCGAGGAGCTCCAGCTCGAGATCCCGGCGGTCGACCTGCGCGACCTTGGCGAGACGGAGCGCGACGCGGAGGCGCGGCGGGTGACGGGCGAGGTGTTCCGGCGTCCGTTCGACCTCAGCCGCGGGCCGCTGATCCGCGCCGTGATCATCCGCCTCGCCCCCGACGATTCCCTGCTCTTCGTCGCCGTCCACCACATCGTCTCCGACGGCTGGTCGATGCAGGTGCTGGACATCGAGCTGCGGGCGGCCTACCGCGCCTACGTGGCCGGCAGGGAGCCCGACCTGCCTCCGCTCCCGCTCCAGTACACGGACTACGCGGCCTGGCAGCGGCGGTGGCTCGACGGGGAGGCGATGGAGGCCGAGGTCGAGCACTGGCGGAAGCGGCTGGCCGGCGCGCCCGCGACCCTGGAGCTGCCGACCGACCGGCCCCGGCCCGCGGTCCAGAGCTTCCACGGCGCGCGCATGGCGATGGTGCTCTCGCGTGACCTGTCGGGTCGCCTGCGCGGGCTCGCGCAGCGCTCCGACGCCACCCCGTTCATGGTCCTGCTGGCCGCCTACAACGTGCTGCTCAAGCGCTATACGGGGCAGCACGACATCCTGGTGGGGACACCGGTGGCGGGCCGCGTGCGCAGCGAGCTGGGCGGGCTGATCGGCTTTTTCGTGAACACGCTGGTGATGCGCAGCGACCTCTCCGGGGAACCGTCCTTCCTCGAGCTGGTGCGCCGGGTGCGCGCGGAGACCCTGGACGCGCTCGAGCACCAGGACCTGCCCTTCGAGCGCCTGGTCGAGGAGCTGGCCCCCTCGCGCGACCTCTCCCGCTCACCGCTCTTCCAGGTCATGTTCGTGATGCAGAACACGCGCGAGCCGGTCCTCCAGGCGCTGGAGCAGCAGGTGCTGAAGGCGGCCCCCGGCGATCTGCGCCGAATCCACTGGGCCGTCGAGGGCGTGGAGTCGAAGTTCGACATCACGCTGACCGCGGTCGAGCAGCCGGGCGGCATCCGGCTGACGCTGGAGTACAGCACCGACATCTTCGACGAGGCCACCGCGCGCCGCCTGCTGACGCACTACCGCACGCTGCTGGAGGCGGTGGTGGCCGATCCCGACCGGCCGCTCGACGAGCTGCCCATGATGGGGCCGCCCGAACGCCGGCGGATGCTCACCGAATGGAACCGCACCGGGACGGGCCTGGACACGGGGCGCTGCCTGCACGACGTCTTCGCGGCCCAGGCCGCCGCCACCCCACTGGCGGTGGCCCTGGAACACGAGGGCCAGGCGCTGACCTACGCCGAGCTGGACGCCACCTCTCGCGCCTGGGCGCGGCGGCTGGCCGCGCTTGGTGTGGGCCGAGGGTCGCTGGTGGGGGTCTGCTTCGAACGCACCCCGGAGATGGTGATCGCCGTGCTGGCGGTGCTCCGCGCGGGCGCGGCCTACGTGCCCATGGACCCCACCTTCCCCAGCGCCCGCCTGCGCTTCATGGCCGAGGACGCGAGCTGCCCGGTCGTGCTCACGCGCAGCGACTGCGCGCCCGACCTGCCCGGGATCCCCGTGCTGGCGCTGGACGCGCCGCCACCGGCCGCGGAGGCGGAGCCGGAGGTGGCGGCGCCCGACGACCTCGCCTACGTGATTTACACCTCGGGCTCCACGGGCAACCCCAAAGGCGTGCTGGTCGAGCACCGCCAGGTCCTCAACTACACGCTCGGCGTCGCCCAGCGCGTCGGCGCCGGCCCCGGCGCCTCCTACGCCATGCTCCAGCCGCTGACCGTGGACTCTTCGGTCACCGTGCTCTGGGGCTCCCTCCTGAGCGGCGGCCGACTGCACCTCATCAGCCGCCAGCAGGCGGCGGACGCGGCGGCGCTGGCCGAGCTCTTCGAGCGCCACCGGATCGACTACCTGAAGATCGCCCCGTCGCACCTGGCGGCCCTCCAGAAAGCGCTGCCCGGCCGTCCCCAGGCGGTGCTGCCGCGCTGTTGGCTGGTGATTGGCGGGGAGGGCTCGCAGTGGGACTGGGTCAAGCAGCTGCCGGCGCTGGCACCCGGCCTGCGGGTGTTCAACCACTACGGGCCGACCGAGACCGCGGTGGGCGTGCTCACCTACGACGTCAACGGCCGCCAGGCCGAGCGCCACGGCGTGAGCCCGCTGGGGCGGCCGCTGCCCAACGTCACCGCTTACGTGCTGGACCAGCGCTTGGAGCCGGTGCCGGTGGGGGTCCCGGGCGAGCTCTGGATGGGCGGAGACAGCGTGGCCCGCGGCTACCTGAACCGCCCCGAGCTGACCGCGGAGCGGTTCATCCCCGACCCCTTCGTCCCCGGCGGGCGGCTCTACCGGACGGGCGACCTGGCGCGCTGGTCGGCGGCGGGCCAGCTCCACTTCCTGGGGCGCCTCGACCACCAGGTCAAGATCCGCGGCTTCCGGATCGAGCTGGGCGAGATCCAGGCGCTCCTGGGACGCCACCCCGCGGTCGCCGACGCGGTGGTGCTGGCGCACGACGAGAACGACGAGAAGCGCCTGCTGGCCTGGTTCACGACCCGGGCCGGCGAGAGCGTGGACCTGGGCGACCTCCGCGCCTGGCTCCGCGAGCAGCTGCCCGACTACATGGTGCCTGCGGCCCTGGTGCCGCTGGAGTGGATGCCGCTGACACCGCATGGCAAGGTCGACCTGCAGGCGCTGCCAGACCCCGACCCGACGCCGGCCGAGGACGACTACGTGGCGCCCTCCACCGCCGTCGAGGGAACCCTCGCCGAGATCTGGTCCGAGGTGCTGGGCGTGGCACGCGTCGGCGTGCGCTCCAACTTCTTCGACCTCGGCGGCCACTCGCTGCTGGCCACGCAGGTCGTCTCCCGCGCGCGCGACCGGCTGGGGGTGGACGTGCCGCTGCGGGCCATGTTCGAGCACCCGACGGTGGCCGGCCTGGCGGCCTCGCTGCAGCGCGCCTCGCCCTGACCGCGGTCGTCGCCTGGGTCCTGCCGGCAGGGCCCGCAGACCCCCTGCGCACCGTGCTCGGCCACCGCCTGGGCGTCGACCCGGCCGCGCTGGTGTTCGAGCGCGGGCCGCAGGGCCGCCCCGAGCTGGCGGGCCGGCCGCTGCGCTTCAGCCTCGCGCACAGCGCGGGCCTGGCCCTGGTCGCGGTGACCGAGCTGGCCGACGTGGGCGCCGACCTGGAGCGGATGGACGCCAGGCTGGCCGAGCCGCCCTCCGCCGAGCGCTACTTCGCGGCCGCCGAGCGGGCCCGCCTGGAGGAGCTGGCGGGCCCGGCCCGGCGGCGCCTCTTCTTCGAGCTCTGGACCGAGAAGGAGGCGTATCGGAAGGCCACCGGCGAGGGGATCACGGCGGGCCTCGGCGAGCTCGACTGGACGGGCTGGACGCGGCTCCGGCCGCAGGTGCCCGACGGCTACGCGGCGGCGATCGCGGTCCGCGCGCCCGACGCCGTGCTCAGGCTCGCGCCCTGGCCTCCGTGAGCACGGTGTCCACGGCCTCCAGGAACTCGTCCACCTCGGCGTCGCCGACGGGGGTCGAGAGGGCGGCCATGCCGCGCGAGTTGAGGAGCACGCCGTGGTTGCAGAGGCCCATCACGAACTCCTGGCGGGCCCGGGCGTCGGTGCGCTGCACGTCGCGGTGCGACCGCACGGGCTGGTCCGTGAAGTGGATCTGCATCAGCGAGGAGACGCCCGTGACCTGGGCCGCGACCTCGTGCTCGGCGAAGAGCGCGCGCAGGCCCTCGCG
>DATCNF010000207.1:0-2260 GCA_036565325.1 Candidatus Dormiibacterota bacterium
GCCCCAGCCCGGTGCCGCCCGTGGTGACGACCAGGTCGTAGCCCGCCTCGGCAGCCGCGGTCAGCGCGCCGGCGATCTGCTCGCGCTCGTCGGGGACGATCTGCACCGCGCCGACCTCGAAGCCACCGCCCGTAAGCAGCCCGGCCACCGCGGGCCCGCTCTGGTCGGCCATCTGGCCGGCGTGCCCGCGGTCGGAGACGGTCAGCACGAAGGCTCTCGTCACCGCCTCCAGGAGCCGCTCTTGCCGCCGCTCTTGGCCAGCAGCCGCACCGACTCCAGGTAGACGCCCTTCTCCAGGCTCTTGACCATGTCGATCACGGTCAGCCCCGCCACCGCGGCCGCGGTCAGGGCTTCCATCTCGACGCCGGTCTGGCCGTCGACGCGCGCGGTGGTGGTGATCCGCAGCGCGTCGGGCTCGAAGTCGAAGTCCACCTCGACGCCGGTGATCGGCAGCGGGTGGCAGAGGGGGATCAGGTCGGGCGTGCGCTTGGCGGCCATGATGCCGGCCACCCGCGCCACCGCCAGTGCGTCGCCCTTGGCCAACTGCGAATCCCGGACCGCCGCCAGGGTGGCGGCCGCCATCACCACCCGGCACTCGGCCTTGGCCTCGCGCCGGGTGGCCGGCTTGCCGCCCACGTCGACCATGCGCGCGGCCCCGGTCGCGTCGAGGTGGGTCAGGGCGCTGCGCCGCCGCTCCGCCATTCCGGAAAGGATATGCGGGTGCCGCGCGCCGTCCTTTTCGACTACGGCCGCACCCTCGTCGAGTTCGACTACCCGGAGCGCGAGCTGCTGGAGGCGATGCGCGAGGCGCTGCCTCTCTTGGGTCCGGGGGCGCCGGCGGCCGAGGTGGTCATGCGTGACGTCCTGCGGCCGCTGGAGGCCGAGCTGGAGACCTTCGGCGAGGACGAGGTCGACTACCTCAAGGTCTACGAGCGAGCCTGGCGGCGGGTCGGCGTTCAGGCGCCGCGCGACGTCCTCTACCAGGTGCTCGACCGCGAGCAGCGGGTCTGGGACCGGCACGTGCGCCCGGCTCCGGACGCGCTGACCACCCTGCACGCCCTGCGTGGGCGCGGCCTGCGCACCGCGATCGTCTCCAACGCACCCTTTCCGCCGGAGATGATGCGGCGGCAGATGGCGGGCCTGGGCTTCCTGGCGGCGGTCGACGCGGTGGTCCTCTCGGCCGAGGTCGGCCGCCGCAAGCCCGCGCCCGAACTCTACCGGGCCGGGCTGCGAGCTCTGGACGTGGCGGCCGCGGACGCGCTCTACGTGGGCGACCGCGTCGTCGAGGACTACGAGGGGCCGCGCCGGATCGGCATGCGGGCGGTGCTGGTCACCGCCCTGGCCGCCGAGCGGCCACCGGCCGGCGTGCCCACCGTCGCCACCCTGGCCGAGCTGCTGGACCGCGTATGACCACCCCACAAAATCTGCGATTTTGCGGGGACCCCGGATGAGTGCACCGCCACCCCGCCGCCGGCCGGGGCGGCTCTGGCTCTTCTTCTACGGCCGCCGGCGGCGCGGATTCCCCGGCCTGCTGGTGGCGCTGTTGGTGCTGGCGGTGGTCCTGGGGCTGGCCTACGGCCTGCCCGGGGGCGCCGACCTCAGCCGGCTGGCGATGGTGGTCACCGCTGGCGCCCTGGTGCTGCTGATCGTGGCCGCGCTGATCCTGGTCGCCTTCGCCTGGCTGCGGCCGCGCGGGCGGCGATGAGGACGGCCGCGGCGCCGGCGCCCACGCCGTTGTCGATGTTGACCACGGTCAGGCCGGTCGCGCACGACTGCAGCATGGTGAGCAGCGCGGCCTGGCCCTCGCCCCCCGCACCGTAGCCGGTCGACACCGGGAGCCCGATCACGGGCTGGTCCACGAGGCCGGCGACCACGCCCGGGAGCACGCCGTCCATGCCCGCCGCCACCACCAGCACGTCGGCGTCCCAGGCCATCAGCTCGGCCAGCGGGCCCAGCAGGCGGTGCAGGCCGGCGACTCCGATGTCGGCCTCCAGGCGGGCCTGGTGCCCGCAGGCCTCGACCAGCATCCGGACCTCCTCGGCGGCGTCGAGGTCCGAGGTTCCGGCCGTGATCACCGCTACGCGGCCTCCTTCGGTGGCCGGCTCGAAGCCGGGCCGGACCACGCGCGCGGCGGTGGCGCCATACGGGATCACGGCCAGCCCGGCCTGGCCGGCGGCGGCCTCCACCGCCGTCCGGTGCTCGGCATCCAGCCGGCTGAGTCAGGCCTGCCCCTGTGCGCGCGCCAGCGCCACCGCCAGCC
>DATCNF010000208.1:0-19239 GCA_036565325.1 Candidatus Dormiibacterota bacterium
TCTACAAGCTGGGGGTGGCCCTGGGCCCAGAGCGGATGGCCTACGTGGCGGCCCGCCTGGGGGTCGGCCGGCGTTCCGGAATCGACCTCCCCGGCGAGGCCGGCGGCCTGCTGGGCACGCCCGCTCTGATGGACCAGCTGGGCGAGGCCTGGTACCCGGCCACCACCGCCTTCATGGGCATCGGGCAGGGCTACCTTACGACCACCCCCCTGCAGGTGGCGAACTGGACCGCGGCCGTGGCCACCGGCAAGCTGGTGACGCCGCGGCTCGGCCTGGGCGAGAAGGGACCGGGCTCGGCCGGGTACGTGGCGGTCCCCGGCCCGGCGCCCGCGGACCTCGACTTCGCGGGGGGCCTGCAGCCGGTCCGCGCCGGCATGCGGATGGCCGTCACCGAGGGCACCGCCACCATGCTCAAGGACATCAACCTCGGGTTCGGCGGCAAGACCGGCAGCGCGGAGGATCCCTCGACCGCGGGCGGCACCGACGCCTGGTTCACGTGCGTGGGGCCCATGGACTCACCGGAGGTCGTGATGACGGTGCTCTTCCGGGGCGGCGGCGAGGGTCACATGGTGGCCGAGCCGGTGGCCTCCGACGTGATGCACTGGTATGCCGCCCACCGCACGCAGGTGCTGGCGGCGCCGGGGCTGACCCCGCGCTCCGACGAGCAGGACGGAAGCCGGCTGGTCTAGTAGCGTCCCCCTCCCCGGCGGGGAGGGTTGGGGTGGGGCTCTTAAGCCGCCTGTCCGGCCAGGCCCCGCAGCAGCTGCGGATGCGCCAGACAGGCGGCAGCCCCTTCGGCGACGCAGGTCAGTGGCCGCTCGGCCACCCGCACGTCGAAGCCGAGCTCCGCCTGCAGCCGGGCCGGGAAGCCCGCCAGCAGCGCGCCGCCGCCGAAGGCGATCACGCCCGACGCGAGGATGTCCGCCACCGCCTGCGGCGGCAGGTCCTCGGTCAGAGTGGCGGCCAGGGCCTGGACGATGACGTCGGTGATCGGCCGCATCGCCTCGGAGAGCTCCTCGGCCTTGATCTCCTGACGGCGGGGCCGGCCGGTGGCGGCGTCGCGGCCCTCCACGACCAGCTTGCCGCTGCCGTCGCTGAGCGACTTCTTGGCCTCTTCGGCGGTGATCTCACCCACCAGCAGCTGGTGCTCGGAGCGCAGGTGGTTGAGGAGGGCCTGGGTCATCTCGTCCCCGGCCACCCGGCAGGACCGCGAGGCGAGGACGCCGCCGAAGCAGAAGGCGGTGACCTCGCTGGTGCCCCCGCCCACGTCGACGACCATCTGCGCCCGCCGCTGCATGGGATCCAGCCCGGCGCCCAGCGCCCCGGCGATCGGCTCCGGCACCAGCTCGACCCGGCCCAATCCGGCCTCCGAGCAGGCTTCCAGCAGCGCCTGCCGCTCGAGCATGGTGGCGCCTGCGGGCACGCCGACCACGGCGTGCGGCCGCACCTTCTCCCAGGGCTGCACGGTTATCCGCCGCATCATGGCCACCACGAAGGCGCGCGCCGCCTGGAGGTCGGTGATGACACCGTCCTGCAGCGGCCTGACCACCGACATGCCGCTCGGGGTGCGGCCCATCATGTCGCGGGCCTCGCGCCCGACCATGACCGACTGGGCGCGCTCGTCGCGGTCCCGGACCAGCATCACCGACGGCTCGTTGAGGACGATGCCACGCCGGGGATGGAAGACCACCGTGTTGGCAGTGCCCAGGTCTATGCCGAGACCGGGCCTGACCCATTCCCTGACCATCGATCAGCACTGTAAGGCATTCCTAACGTTTTGGGAATAGAGAACGTGATAGCAAGACTGTAGGTGCCGGCGATCGCGGCGAGACGGCGAACAGTCGGCGGATCTTTGCCAGCCTTTACTGCGCGGCCCCTTGATAGGCGACGCACCTTGGCAACCTCGTAAGGGTCCCCGCCGGGCGCGCTCCAACAGACGCCCAACTCATTCGCCCGGCGGCTCTTCCTTGACAGCGAGGAGCGCATTTGTTTCGCACCGTTCTATTCGCCGTGGCCGTCTTCACCGGGCTCAGCGCGGCCGCCGTCTTCCCGGCACGCCTGGCCGTGGCCTCCGAGCACGGTCCTGGCGTGGCGTCCATCCTGACCCCGGCACCCCCCGAGCCGGAGCCCACCGACTACCTGTCGCGCGCGATGATCGTCCGCCAGGCGCACGCCGCCGCCGCGGCTCAGCCGCCCAGCCTGCAGGACCTGATCCGCAACGCCTTCCAGCCGCTGGGCCCCGACGCCGTGGACTGGGCCGAGAAGATCGCCTGGTGCGAGTCCAAGTACGACCCCAACGCGGTCAACCCCGCCTCCGACGCCCAGGGCCTGTTCCAGTTCCTGCCCTCGACCTGGGCGGGCACGCCCTTCGCGGGCGCGTCGCCCTTCGACCCCAACCTCAATGCACAGGCTGCGGCCTGGCTGTACCAGAAGTACGGGCCCACCCAGTGGGAGTGCGTGGCCTAGGGTGAGCGGCGGCGATACGTTCGAGCGCCGGCGCTCGACCCCTTCCGCCCGCCCGGATATATCCGTCCGCCGGCGCTCGAAGGCTTCCGCGGCACTGGTGGGCGGTGAGAGTTTCGAACTCCCGACCTCCTCGGTGTAAGCGAGGCGCTCTAGCCAGCTGAGCTAACCGCCCTCCGAGTTAGCGACCTTCGAGGATAGCGAGCGCCTTGTTGAGCTGGGTGTCCCTGGCGTAGCCCAGCGCGGGCTGGACCACGTCGAACATGTCGCTTTTCTGGGCCAGGTCGACCGCCACGTCGGGCTGCAGGCCCACCTTGTCGATCTGCCTGCCGTCGGGCAGGAACCAGTGCTCGATGGTGAGGTGGAGGTCGCTGCCGTCGGAGAGCTGGAAGTCGACCTGGACCGATCCCTTGCCGAAGGTCTTGTTCCCCAACAGCTGCGCCCGGTGGCGCGCCTGCAGCGAGCCGGAGACGATCTCGGCGGCCGAGGCGGTGCTGCCGTTGACCAGGACCACCACCGGAGTCGACGCCGCGGGGTGGTCGCCGGACACGCTCCGGCGGTCGACGGCGCCGGCGCGGTCGCGCAGCTCGTAAGCCTCGCCGTCGGCGACGAAGCGGCTGATCATGGCGGTGGCGGCGTCGATGAAGCCGCCCGGGTTGTCGCGCAGGTCCAGGACCACGCCCCTGGCTTGGGGCAGGTCGGCCTTGAGCTGGGCGTCGAACTGGGCCTGGGTGTCGTTCCCGAACTGGTAGACCCGCATGTAGAGGATGCTGGAGTCGAGCATCTCCGAGATCACCATCGGGCTGTCGAAGGTGCTCCGCTGCACGGCCACGGTCAGCTGCTGATCCCCGCGCCGGATGCCGAGCTCGACCGAGGTCCCCACCGGCCCCCGGATCAGCACCGAGGTCTGGTCGGCCGTCAGGCCCTTGGTGTCCTTGCCGTCGATGGTCACGATCACGTCACCGGTGCGCAGCCCCGCCTTCTCGGCGGGTGAGCCCGGCACCAGCCCGGACACCGTCGGGTTGACGCCGTCGAAGCTGACGTAGATGCCGATCACGCCCGAATGGCGCCCGGCGTAGTTGTCCTGCTGGTTCTTGTACTGGTCAGCGCTGAGGTACGACGTGTAAGGGTCGCCCAGGGCCAGCACCAGCCCCTGCACGGTGCCGTTCGACAGCTTGTGGTAGTCGAGCTTGGAGTCGTAGTAATGCGCCTCGATGATCCGCAGCGCCTGGTCCAGCGTGGCCTGGTCCAGGTGCCCGCGGCCGTGGGCGAGCCCGAAGGCGGGCACATAGTCGGGGTAGGCCTGGTCGGCGAAGATGCCCCCGCCGGCGCCGAGCAGGACTCCGGTCAGGAGGGTGGCGATGGGCACGGCCCACCGCCGGGCTTTCAGCACCCGAGCCAGAGGCAGGGGTTGTTCGGATTCCCGTTGTAGCGGATCTCGAAGTGGAGGTGGGCCCCGGTCGAGTAGCCGGTCGAGCCCTCGTAGCCGATGACCTGGCCCCGGCGGACCGGCCCGTTCCCGATGGCGAAGCTGCTCATGTGCCCGTACAAAGTCGAATACCCGTTGCCGTGCACGATGATGACGTAGTTCCCGTAGCCGTAGCCACCGGGGTATACGTTTGCGATCCCGGCGTCGGCCGCGAAGATGCGGGTGCCGTAAGGACCGGCCAGGTCGATGCCCGTGTGCATGTGCCGGGTCGGGCAGGATGGCCAGTACGGCTCGCCCAGCAGGGTCGAGCAGCCGAACGGCTGCGTGATGTAGCGGGTCCCGATCGGCCACATGAACTGGCCGCTGCCGCCACCCAGCTGCTGGGCCGCCAGGTCGTACTGCTGCTGGAGGTAGGAGACCTGTGCGTTGGCCAGGCTGAGCGCCGCCTCCAGCTGCTTGCGCTGCTCATCGAACTGCGCCTCCAGCTGCTGCTGGATGGCCAGCGCCTGGTTCTGCTGGCTGATCAGCACATCGAGCTGGGCCTTCTGGTCGCGCTGCTTGGCGAGCAGCGTCTCCTGGTCGCGCTTCTTGCCGTCCAGGTCGTTGCGGAGGCCGAGCAGGGCTTCCCGGTCGATCTTCAGCTGCAGCAGCGCCTGCTCGTCGCTGCGCACGATGTCCTGCATGATCAGCACCCGGTCCAGGAGCTGGTTGAAGTCCTTGGAGGTCACGAACAGCTCCAGGTAGTCGAGCCGGCCGTGCTTATCCATGGCCCGCACCCGCTGGTCCAGGTACTGCTGCCGGACCTCGATGTGCGCCTGCTGGCGGGCGATCTCGGCTTCCTTGAAGCGGATCTGCCGGGACAGGTCGTCGATCTGGGATTGAGTGGCCGCGATCCTGGCCTCCTGGTCATGGCGCTGCACCTGCAGCTGCTGGAGGATGGCGCCCAGGCGCAGGACCGCGGCCTGGGTGTTGGCCAGGTTCTTCTTGACGTCGTCGAGCTGGGCCTGGACGCTGGACGCCTGGTTCTTGGCGTCGCCGATCTGCTGGCAGAGCGGATCGTTGGGATCGCAGTCCACGGCCGCCGCCGGCGCCGGGGCGACCGCCAGCGTCGCGGCCAGCATGAAGACGACCGGCAGCAGGGACCAGCGCCGCATTACCGGGGTCCCCGCGAAATCGCCAGATTTTGTGGGGTGGTCAGATTCGCACGTACCTGCGGACGCCGATGTAGCTGCCCATGGCGCCGAGCAGGGCGCCGGCCAGGAACAGGTCCTGGCCGAGCGTGCTCACGAAGCGCGGGTCGTAGCTCAGGGGGATGAAGAAGAGATCGGCCCGGAACCGCTCCACGAACGGCCGGTAGATCCCGAGCAGGAGTCCCAGCGCCAGCGAGGCCGCCAGCACGCCGGTCATGACCCCCTCGATCACGAAAGGACCGCGCACGAACCACTCGGTGGCGCCCACCAGCTTCATGACCTCGATCTCCGCCCGGCGGTGGTAGACCGCGGTCCGGATGGTGTTCATCACGATCACGACCGAGACCACCACCAGGATCGCCATCAACGCGTAGCCGGCCAGGCTGAGCCAGGCCGAGAGCTTGACCATGCGGGCGATGAAGTCGCCCTGGTAGTCCGTGGGATCCGTGCGGTCGGCGCCTCGCCAGGCGCGGCCCATGTTGTTGATGGCGTCCACGTCGCGCAGGTCCTTGACGTGGACCTCGAGCTTGGCCGGCACCGGGTTGCCCTCGATGTTGGCGATCAGGTCCCGATTCCGCGGGTCGGCCGAGAAGCGCTGCAGCTCCTCGTCCTTGGTCACGAACACGACCTTGGCGACCCGGGGGTCGGCCTCCAGCTGCTGCTTGAAGTCGTAGACCGTGGCCAGCGGAGTCTGGTCGGCGACCGCCACCGAGATCACGCTCACCCGCGTCTTATAGGAGTCGAGCACCCCCGCCAGCGCGTGGCCGAGCAGCAGGTTGACGCCGGCCAGGATGAGGATGAGGGTGATCGAGACCACGGCGGCCACGCTGACGCCGGCGTTGCGCCAGAAGCTCTGCCACGCGCTGTTAAGCGCGAAGTGCAGATGCCTGAGGAGCCTCATGGTATCTCCCGGCCCGGTCGTCCCTGACCACCTGGCCGTCTTCGATCACCACCACCCGCCGGCGCAGGAGGTCGACGATCTCGCGGTTGTGCGTCGCCATCACGACGGTGGCGCCGTCGGCATTGATCTTGAGGAAGAGCTGCATGATCTCCCACGCGGTGGCGGGGTCGAGGTTGCCAGTGGGCTCGTCGGCGATGATCAGGCGCGGCGCATGGACCAGGGCGCGCGCGATGGCGACCCGCTGCTGCTCCCCGCCGCTCAGCTCACGCGGGTACTTGACCGCCTTGCCGTGGAGGCTGACGGTGTCCAGGGCTCGCTCCACCCGGCGGTCGATCACGCTCTTGGAGTCGCCCAGCACGCGGAGTGCGAAGGCCACGTTCTCCTGGACGGTCATCTGGGGCAGCAGCTTGAAGTCCTGGAACACGAGGCCGACCTGGCGCCGGAAGTGGGGCAGCTTGCGCCGCTTCATGCGGCCGAGCTCGACGCCGCTGACGAAGATCTTGCCCCGGGTCGGCCGCTCCTCGCGGATCAGGAGCCGGACCAGGCTGGACTTGCCGGCCCCGGAAGCGCCCACCAGGAACACGAAGTCGCCTTCGGGGATGCTGAGGTTGATGTCGCGCAGGGCTTCGGTGCCGTTGGGATACCGCTTCCAAACATGCTGGAAGCTGATCACGGTCCGGCCGTTGAAATCCGGTGCTATGACGCTCAAGTGAGTTCTTTGCTGTGACGTGGCGCCAGACGGGCGGCGCCTGGGCAGGTGTGCCCGCAGTATAGAAGCCATCCCGCACGGGGTCAAACGGACCGCCGGGCAATTAATTGCCGCCGCGCACCTCCCCGCTCGCCGGGGAGGTCCCTCCGGCGAAGCCGGAGGGGGTGGGGACGTGGTTAGCCTGGCGCCCCACCCCAACCCTCCCCTAGGGGGAGGGGGACAAACGCCAGCGCAGCCAGCCCTCGGTGAAGGGCTCCAGGTCGCCGTCCTCGAGCACCGCCTGGACGTTCCCCACCTCGACCCCGGTGCGCACGTCCTTGACCAGGGTGTAGGGCTGCAGCACGTAGTTCCGGATCTGGGAGCCGAACTCGGCGGGCATCACGCTGCCGCGCAGGTCCTCGCGCTTCTTGGCCGCCTCCTCCTGCTGGCGCTGGAAGAGGCGCGACTTCAGCACCTTCATCGCCGAATCCCGGTTCTTCATCTGCGAGCGCTCGTTCTGCGAGGTGACCACGAGGCCCGAAGGCAGGTGCGTGATGCGCACGGCGGAATCGGTCTTGTTGACGTGCTGCCCGCCCGCTCCCGTGGACCGGTAGGTGTCGATGCGCAGGTCGTCGGGATTGATCTCGACCTCCTGCTCCTCCGCTGCCTCCAGCTCGGGCAGCACCTCGACCAGGGCGAAGGAAGTGTGGCGGCGGTGGTTCTGGTCGAAGGGCGAGATGCGCACCAACCGGTGCACGCCGTGCTCGGCGCGCAGCAAGCCGTAGGCGCGGCGCCCGCGCAGGATGAGGGTCGTCCCCTTCAGGCCCGCTTCCTCGCCCGGCGTGGCCTCGACCAGCTCGGTGTCCGCTCCCGGACGCAACGTGGACGCGCCCCCGGGCGGCGGCTGCGCCCACTTCGTGTACATGCGCAGGAGCATCTCGACCCAGTCCTGGGCGTCGATCCCACCCGCCCCGGCGCTGATCGAGAGGATCGCGTTGTGGTCCGAGTAGGGATCGCTGAAGAGCAGCTCCAGCTCGCGCTTCTCGAGCTCGCGATCGACCACCGCCAGGTCGGAGGCGACCTGGCGCGCCAGCTCCTGGTCGCCGTCGGCCAGCTGTCCCAGCTCGACCAGGTCGCGCGCCCGCGCCTCCAGGCTGGACCAGGAGTCGAGCTCTCCCCGCAGCTCGGAGGACTCGCGGGCGATGCCGCCGGCGCGCGCCGGATCGTCCCAGACGCCGGGGGCGGCTAGGAGCCTGTCCAGCTCCTCGAGGCGGGTCTGCTTGCGGGGGAGGTCAAAGATGCTCCTTCAGCCGCAGGATCCGCCGCAGTGCGTCCTCGGGACGCTCCGAGCTAACGGCCATGGCAGCGCTTGTACTTGCGGCCCGAGCCGCACCAGCAAGGGTCGTTGCGCCCGATCTTGCCCTCCGCGACGCCCGCCAGCTCGGGCACCGGCTGCACGCCCGAGGCGGGTCCGTTGGGCCCCGTGTAGCGTGTGCCCCCGTTCCGCCCCGGCCGGCTGGCGGCGGCGTCGGCTCGCGGCGGCGGTCCCGACGGCGGGTCCTGGCGGACCTCGACCCGGAACATGTTGGCGACGATGTCGGCCTGGATCGCCTCGGTCAGCTCCGTGAACATGGCGTGGGCCTCGTTCTTGTACTCGATGAGCGGGTCGCGCTGGCCGTAAGCGCGCAGCCCGATGCCTTCACGGAAGTGCTCCATGGTGGTGAGGTAGTCGATCCACTTGGTGTCGATCGTGCGCAGCATCACGAAGCGCTCGACCTGGCGCATGATCTCCGATCCGACCGACTCCTCCTTCTGGCCGTAGGCGCCGGCCGCTGCCTCGTGGAGGAACTCGACCAGCGCCTCCTGGCCCGCCTTCAGCTGTTCGGCGGGGACGGTGGTGCCGGGGGCGATTGGGAAATAGGTGCCCAGGTACGCGATCAAGCCTTCGATGTCCCAGTTCTCGGGATGGCGGCCCTGGCAGTGCACCTCCACGCCGCGCTCCACCAGCTCCTTGATGTAGCCGAGGATGTTGTCGCGGGTGTCCGCGCCCTCGAGCACCTTGTGGCGCTCCTCGTAGATGATCTTGCGCTGCAGGTTCATGACGTCGTCGTACTCGACGACGTGCTTGCGGGAGTCGAAGTGCATGCCTTCGACCTTCTTCTGCGCGCTCTCGATCGACCCCGCCACCCAGCGGTGCTCGATGGGCTCCACCTCCAGCCGGTCCATCAGGCGCCCGATGCGCTCGGCGGCGGGGCCGAAGATGCGCATCAGGTCGTCTTCCAGCGAGATGAAGAAGCGCGTCGACCCGGGATCGCCCTGGCGGCCGGCGCGGCCGCGCAGCTGGTTGTCGATGCGTCGCGACTCGTGCCGCTCGGTGCCGATGATGTGCAGCCCCCCGACCGCCTGCACGCCGTCGCCGAGCACGATGTCGGTGCCGCGCCCCGCCATGTTGGTGGCGATGGTCACGGCGCTCTTCTGGCCGGCGTCGGCGACAATCGCGGCCTCTCGCTCGTGCTGCTTGGCGTTGAGCACGGAGTGCCGGACGCCGCGCTTCTCGAGCATCCGCGAGAGCCGTTCCGACTTCTCGACGGAGACCGTGCCCACCAGCACCGGGCGTCCGAGCTGGTTCATCTCCACGATCTCGTCGATCACCGCCTCGTACTTCGACTGCTCGGTCTTGTAGATGACGTCGGAGTGGTCCTCGCGGACCATCGGGTTGTGGGTCGGGATCACCGCCACCTCGAGGCCGTAGATCTTGTGGAACTCCTCGGCCTCGGTGACGGCGGTACCGGTCATCCCGGCCAGCTTCCCGTAAAGGCGGAAGTAGTTCTGGAGCGTGATCGTGGCCAGCGTCTTCATCTCCTGCTGGATCTTCACGCCCTCTTTGGCCTCGACCGCCTGGTGCAGGCCGTCCGACCAGCGGCGGCCCGGCATGGTGCGCCCCGTGAACTCGTCGACGATGACCACCTCGGCGTCGCGCACCAGGTAGTCGCGGTCGCGCAGGAACAGCGCCTTGGCCTTCAGGGCCTGGTTGATCTGGTGCGCCTCGACCACGTGCTCGAGGTCGTAGATGTTGGGAATGCGCGACCAGCGCTCCATCTTGGCGATGCCCTCTTCGGTGAGTGACACCGACTTGTGCTTGAGGTCGACCGTGAAGTCCTCTTCTTCCTTCAGCCGCGCCGCGTAGCGCGCGTATTCCACGTATTTCTCGGTCGAGTCCTCGCCCTGGCCGCTGATGATGAGCGGCGTGCGCGCCTCGTCGATGAGGATGGAGTCGACCTCGTCGACGATTGCGAAGTTGAGGTCGCGCTGGACGCACTGCGCGAGGTCGGTGGCCATGTTGTCGCGCAGATAGTCGAAACCGAACTCGTTGTTGGTCCCGTAGGTGATGTCGCAGCGGTAGGCCTCCTGGCGCGTGCAGGGCCGGAAGTGCTGCAGCCGCGGGTCGGAGTGCGTCTCGTCCAGGTACTCCGTGTCGTAGATGAAGGACCCGTGCTCGCGCTCGCTCTGGGCCTTGATCACGGCCACGGACTGTCCCAGCAGGTGGTAGACCGGGCCCATCCAGCCCGCGTCGCGACGGGCCAGGTAGTCGTTGACGGTGACCAGGTGCACGCCGCGGCCCGTGAGCGCGTTGAGGTACAGCGGGAGGGCTGCGACCAGGGTCTTGCCTTCGCCGGTCTTCATCTCGGCGATTCGCCCCGAGTGGAGGACGATGCCCCCCACCAGCTGCACGTCGTAGGGCCGCAGCCCGATCGTGCGCCGGGCCGCCTCCCGGACCACCGCGAAGGCCTCGATCAGCACCTCCTCCAGGATCTCGGGGGAGCCGCCGCCCTCGTCGACCTGCGCCTTGAGCTGGTCGGAGCGCGCGCGCAGACCCGCGTCGTCCAGCCCCTTGAGCTCCGGCTCCAGGGCGGTGATCGCCTCCGCGGTTCGCATGTGCTGCTTGACCTCCCGGTCGTTGGGATCGACCAGGCGGCTCAGGAACTTCATCTCGTGCTCTCTAGGTAACCACCGGCTCGATGACGGCGATCGAGCCGTCCTCCCGGCGGTAGACGAGCTGGATCTCGCCGCTGTCCTCGTCCAGGAAGAGGTGGAAGTGCTTGCCGTCGTCGCGGCGCAGCTCGGCCTCGGCGTCCTGGAGCGACTCCGGGCGGAGCTTGACGCGGATTCGAGCCGGCCCGTTGGCGGACACCTTGAGCGGCACCGGCACCGCCTCGGGGTCCGGCCGCTTCCGCTCCTTGATCTTCTCTTTCAGCTTGATCACCTGTCGATCGATCTTGTCCAACCCGAGGTCGAGCGCCGTCTGCCGGTCGAGGTGCTCCTCGTGGGCCGTGGCCACCGGATGCCGGCGTCCGTCCATGTGGACCGTGATGGTGACCACGTGGGCGGGATCGTGGCTGCGCCGCCGCTCCTGCTTGAACTCGACCTCGGCGTCGAGCACACGATTGAAGTGGCGGCTCAGCCGGACCAGCTTCCGCTCCGCATAGGTGCGCAAGCGCTCCGGGAGCCCGCCCGTGCGGTCGTGAACCACGACCCTCACGGGCCGAGTATACCCACGCCCTCCGGGGCCGAATCGGGGTTAGCGGAAGCCCCGGCTAGCGCCCCGCTCCCTGCCAGCCCCCGGCGGCTCGGGGGTCGGGGAAGAGCGTGAGGATTTCCTTGGGCATCGGCAGGCCCATCGCGAACATGCGGTCCAGGATCTGGGGCCGGATGCCGGTCGGCTTGAACTCGCCGAGGATCTTGCCGTCCTTGCCGGCGCCCTCGGACTCGAACAGGAAGATCTCCTGCATGGTGATGGTCTCGCCCTCCATGCCCGTGATCTCGGTGATCGACGTCACCCGGCGCGAGCCGTCGCGCAGCCGGTTGAGCTGGCAGAAGATGTTGACGGCGCCCGCCACCTGCTGGCGGATGGCCTTGACAGGGAGGTCGACGCCGGCCATCAGGACCAGGGTCTCGAGCCGGGCCAGGGCGTCGCGGGGGCTGTTGGCGTGGATGGTGGTCATCGAGCCGTCGTGGCCGGTGTTCATGGCCTGCAGCATGTCCAGGGCTTCGGCGCCGCGGCACTCACCGACCACGATCCGCTCCGGCCGCATGCGCAGGGAGTTGATGACCAGGCGCTGGATGCTGATCTCGCCTTCGCCGTTGATGTCCTTGGGGCGGGTCTCCAGGCGGCACACGTGCTCCTGGTGGAGCTGGAGCTCGGCCGCGTCCTCGATGGTCACGATCCGGTCCTCGGCGGGGATGAACCCCGAGAGCACGTTCAGGAAGGTGGTCTTCCCGGTGCCGGTGCCGCCCGAGATGATGATGTTGGCCTTGGCCAGCACGCAGGCCTTGAGGAAGCCGAACCCGGGCTCGTTGCAGGTGCCGAACCGGATCAGGTCCTCGACCTGGAAGGGATCCTTGGCGAACTTGCGGATGGTCAGCAGCGGGCCGTCGATGGCCAGCGGCCGGATCACCGCATTGACGCGAGAGCCGTCGGCAAGCCGGGCGTCGGCCAGCGGCACCCGCTCGTCGATGCGGCGGCCGACCGAGCGGACGATGAACTGGATCACGTTGAGCAGCTGGTCCTCGTCCTGGAACTTGATGTTGGTGAGGACCACCTTGCCGGCCATCTCCACGTAGACGTGGTCGATGCCGTTGACCATGACCTCGGTCACGCGCTCGTCGCGGATCAACGGTTCGATCGGCCCGAGCTGGGCGTAGTACTCGTCTAGGTTGATTCCGGGTATACGGACGGCCATTTGATCCTCCCGCGTGCCGAATGGGCCCTGGGGCCCGGATGCGCGGGCGCCACTATAACGAAACGCGGGCCAGAGTGATCCCCGATATGCGACCAAAACCGGCCGCCGCCAGCGTCGCGGCGCAAGCCTCCAGGGTGGCCCCGGTGGTGACCACGTCGTCGACCAGCAGCACCGGCTCACCCGCGCCTGGCGCCCCCGACCAGGCAAACGCGCCCTCCACGTTGCGCAGCCGGCGCACCCGGTCGAGGCCGACCTGGGGCGGCGTGTCGCGGACCCGCAGCAGCCGCCCGGCGGGGGCGCTCAGCCCCAGGCGCCGGCGCAGCGCGCGGGCCAGCTCTTCGGATTGGTTGTAGCCGCGGTCGCGGAGCCGCGCGCCGTGCAGTGGTACCGCGAGCACGGCGGCCGCGGGCAGTCCGTCGACCGCCAGCCGCGCAGCCAGAAGCGCCGCCAGGGGTGGGCCGAGGGCGCGCCAGCCGCCGTACTTGAAGCGGTGCACGGCCGCCGACAGCGGCGGCTCGTAACTGGCGGCCGAGCGCAGCCGCGCCAGGTGCGGCAGGCGCCGCCGGCAGGAGCACCAGTCGTTGCGGAAGGAGACCTGGCGCCCGCAGCGTGGGCACAGGGGCTCCTCCAGGCGGCGGATCGCCCGGAAACAGCGGGCGCAGAGCCAGCCACCGAGGCGCCGGCAGCCCCCGCAGCGCGGGGGCAGCAGCCAGTCGAGGAGACGCGAGGTATCCACGGACGCATCATCCGCAGGCGGTCAACGGAGCTTGTTAAGGCGCCGCAAACCCTCCTGCGCCGGCGGAGGAGGCGTTTGCTGGGCGATCCAACGCCTCAGGTGCCGGCAGGCGAGGGTGTCGACCGCACGAACTCGAGCTGGTGGCCGCGCGGCAGGTCGACCCCGTCCAGGGTCCCCGCCGGCAGCTCGACCACGCTGTGGGCGCGCCAGACCAGCGGCACCACGCGCCAGACGCCCAGACGCCGGTACACCTTCACCACCCGCTCCGCCTTGTCGAGGAAGAGCGCATCGATCGCGAAGTTCATCCAGAACATGTGGATGCCGTTGCAGGGCTTGATCCACATCGCGTGGCCGCCAGGCAGCTCGCGCCGGAACATCAACCCCAGGCCGCGCCCGAAGGAGGTGCGCGGCACCTCGACCGCGTGCGCCAGCTCGCGGCCCGCGGCCGGGTCGATCAGCTTGAGGCCCGGACGCGGCTTGCCCACGAGATCCCCTAAGTTACTGGGCGTGCCCGAATTTGAGTCCGCCGGAGTGCGCCTGCACTACGAATTGCACGGTCCTGAAGACGGCCCGCCGAGCGTGCTCATCCACGGCTACTGCAGCGCCTACGCCCTCAACTGGGTGGGCACGCGCTGGCAGGAGACGCTGACCGGGGCGGGCCACCGCGTGCTCGGGCTCGACTGCCGCGGCCACGGCCACAGCGACAAGCCGCACAGCCCGGAGGCCTACGACCGCGGCGAGATGGCCGCCGACGTGATCCGACTGCTCGACCACCTGGAAGTGGAGCGCGCCGATCTGCTGGGCTACTCGATGGGCGGCCGGATCGGCCTGCAGGTCCTGATCGACCACCCGGACCGCGTCGGTCGCGGCGTGCTGGGCGGGGTCGGGCGCTGGGTCACCGAGGGCGGTCCGCGCCACTCTGAGCTGACCGCCCGCCGGATGCGCGGCGACACCTCGGTCACCGACCCCCTGGCCAACATGTTCTACGACTTCGCCGCCGCCCGGCCGATCAACGACCTGGAGGCGCTGGCCTGCTGCATCATGGGCCCCCAGCGCACGATCACCGAGGCCGAGCTCAAGGCCTGCACCACGCCGGTGCTGGTCTGCGCGGGCGACCAGGACCCCATCGCGCGTGGCGCCGATCAGCTGGCAGCGGCGCTGGGGGACGGTCGTTTCGTCGCCATCGAAGGTCGCAACCACATGAACGCGGTGCCCGCGCGCACCTTCAAGGAAGCGGCGCTGGAGTTCCTGGCCTAGCTGCGGGGCCGGAAGCGGCGGCGGACCCGGCGCTTGGTCGACGACTGTCCGTCCTTGCCCACGATCGAGATCGAACCATCGGCCTCCAGGACGCCCAACGCCACGTCCTTGAGGTCGGCGATCCCGTGCTCGCGGATCGCCATCTCGGCGTCCGGCTGGTCGACTCCCTCGCGATCCATGGCCGGCTTCAGATAGACACCGTCCTTGATGATCACCGTCGGCTCATAGGTGAACAGGCCGTGGACCATCGGCAGCGCGTCGAGGCGCCCGACACCAAGGTTGATCACGCACAGCGTCAGGATGATGATCAAGCCCCCCAGCAGCGATGAATCGGACCCCGTCATCGCGGGTTGGACCGCGTTGGCCACCAGCAGTATCAGCACGAGGTCGAACAGGGTGAACTGCCCGACCTCGCGCTTCCCGAACAGCCGCAGCGCCGCCAGCAGGGCGACGTAGATCACCGCCGAGCGGACGACCAGCTCCCACCAGGGGACGCCGAGGTGGAACGTGCTCTAGAGCCCCAGCTCTTACGAGCCCTTGGCTTTGAGGATGATCAGGATGGCCGGGCCCAGGAGGATGATCCAGAGCGTCGGGAAGATGCAGCCGACCATCGGCAGCATCATCTTCAGCGAGGCCTGGGCCGCCTTCTCCTGCGCCCGCTGGCGGCGCTTGCGCCGCATCTCGTCGGACTGCAGGCGGAGGATGCGAGCCACGCCGACACCCATCTGCTCCGACTGGATCACCGCCTGCACGAAGTTGTGCAGGTCCTCGACCCCTGTGCGGCGGCCCATGTCGTCGAGTGCCTCCAGGCGGGGCCGGCCGAGGCGTACCTCCTGGAGGACGGTGGCGAACTCTTCGGAGAGCGCGTTCCGGAACTTGTCCGTGACCCGCTGCATGGCGGCGTCGAAGCCGAGGCCGGCCTCGACCGCGATGGTCAGCAGGTCCATGGCGTCGGGGAGTGACTTCTGGATCTCGCCCCGCCGCTGCTCGACCTTGGTCCGCAGCCAGTAGAGGGGGCCGAAGAAGCCGAGCATGCCGCCCACCGCGGCGCCCACTGCGATGAAAGTCGGGCTGCCGATCAGCAGCCCGAGCAGCAGGCCGACGGCGAACATCACCACCGCCGCCACGTAGCGGACGGCGATGAACTCCGAGGGCCCCAGGTTGCCCGGGCGGCCGGCCAGGTTGAGCCGGTTCTGGAGGTCGTTGCGCGCCTTCTCAGGCGTGGACCGGCTGAACCGGTTACCGAGGTTCAGGATGAAGGGTCGGAGCACGCGCTCGGTGAAAGGCTTCTCGAGGACGATCTCGTCCTCGGTCATGGGCTTGCCGGAGGCGCCGCCGCCGTAGGCCTGCAGGCGCTCCTGCACCATGTCCGCCGCGCTGGAGCTCGGAGTGCGCGCCAAGCCCACGGCGATCATGAGGATGCCGCCGGCCGCGAGCAGGCCGAGGAGGATGGTTTGTGACACTGGCCTAGACCTCGATCGCCGTGATCTTGCGGATGATGAGGTTCCCGATGAAGATCAGGAAGATCGCGAAGCCGATCATCGCCCAGCCGATGAAGTTCTCTGTCATCGGCTTGAAATAGGTCGGGGTCACGAAGTACAGGAAGATCGCGAGCCCGATCGGCAGCATGGTGATCAGGTTCCCTGAGGCGGAGGCTTGCGCGGTCAGGGTCTTGATCTCGCCCTTGATGCGGATGCGCTCGCGGATGGTGTGCGCGATGTTGTCGAGGATCTCGGCCAGGTTGCCACCCACCGTGCGGTGAATGGCGACCGCTGTCACGACCAGGTCGAAGTCGGCGCTCTCGATGCGCTTCAGCATGTTGTTGAGCGCCTCCTCCACCGAGCCACCCAGGTTCATCTCGCGCACGGCGCGCGAGAACTCGTCGGACATCGGCGGCACGGCGTTCTTGGCCACCGTGTCGACAGCCTGGGCGAAGGAGTAGCCGGCCTTGAGCGCGTTGGAGAGCAGCACCAGCGTGTCGCCGAGCTGGTTGTTGAAAGCCTTGAGGCGCTTGCCCATCCGATAGCGGACGTAGAAGCCCGGGATGAAATACCCGACCACCGCGAAGACGACCGCCTGGATCGGTCCCCAGCGCAGGAAGGCGATGATCGCCAGCGCCGCCACGGTGCCGAACTGGATGGCGATGAACTCCGAGGTGCGCAGCTTGAGGTCGGCCTTTTGCAGCTGCTCGGCGAGCGGCTTCTTGCCCTTCTTGACGTTGCCCTGCCCGAGCCGCTGGGCGGCCGGCTCGAAGAGGCCGGCGATGGTCTCGCGCAGGTTGCGCGGCTCACGCGGGGCCGCCACCGCCGCCGGTCCGGAGCCGACGCCGTACTGGAAGAGGCGGTTCTGCACATCCTCGGCGCCCTCGCTGGCGCGCCGGGCGGTGGCCAGGCCGATGAATACCACCAGGATTCCGGCGGCGCCGAACAGAGCGGCGATGAGCACGATCGGATTCACTTGCTGATCACTCCTAGTACATCTTGTCGAGGGCGGGCTGAGCGGTCGGGTTGAAGATCTCATCCGCGACCTCCTCACCGCTCGCCTTGAGGTGGTCGAGCCGCATCGGGCGGATGCCGGTGGCGGTGTGGTAACCGATGGCCTTGCCCTCCTCGCTGACGCCAACCTGCTTGAACACGAAGATCTCCTGGTACTGGATCTCGCCGCCTTCGATGCCGATGATCTCGGCGATCGAGACGACCTTGCGCGGACCACCGCGCAGGCGCTGCTGCTGCACGATGATGTGCACCGCGGACGCCATCTGCTCGCGGATCGCGCGCGACGGAAGGTCGGCGCCGGCCATCAGCACCAGCGTTTCCAGGCGGCCCAGGCACTCGTGCGGGTTGTTTGCGTGTAGCGTCGACATCGAGCCGTCGTGACCGGTGTTCATGGCCTGGAGCATGTCCAGCGCTTCGCCACCGCGGCACTCACCGACGATGATGCGGTCGGGCCGCATGCGCAGGCAGTTCTTGACCAGGTCGCGGATCGGAACCGCGCCCTTGCCTTCCACGTTGGGCGGTCGCGACTCCAGTGTGATCACGTGGTCCTGCTGCAGCTGCAGCTCGGCCGCGTCCTCGCAGGTGATGATCCGCTCGTCGGACGGGATGAAGCTGGAAAGGATGTTCAACAGCGTCGTCTTGCCGGAGCCGGTGCCACCCGACACCAGCACGTTGAGGCGGCCGCGCACGCACGATTCCATGAAGGTGATCATGTTCTCGGTCGCGCTGCCGAACTTCAGGAGGTCCGGCGGCCGCAGCTTCTCCCGGGAGAACTTTCGGATCGTCATGCAGGGGCCTTTCAGGGCCAGCGGCGGGATGATCACGTTGACGCGGGAGCCGTCGACCAGGCGCGCGTCGGCCATCGGGCTCGACTCGTCCACCCGGCGGCCGACCGTGGAGACGATGCGGTCGATCACCAGCATCAGCTGCTTGTTGCTCTCGAAGGTCACGCTGGAGAGGGTCGGGGTGCCCTTCTTCTCAACGTAGATCTGCTTCGGGTGGTTGATCATGATTTCGGAGATATCCGGGTCGTCGACCAGCTGCTGCAGGGGCCCCAGGCCGAGGACGTCGTCCAGCAGCGACTCGACCAGGCGGTCGCGCTCGGACTTGGTCATGGTGACCTGGTTGAGGCGGAAGTACTCGTCCGCCAGCTCCTGGATCTTCTCGCGCACGCCGACGCGGTCCGTGACCACCAGCTTGTCGGCGTATTTCTCGAGCAGCTTGGCGTGCACGCTGACCTTGGCCGCGGTGAAGGCCGGGCTCATGGGGTCGGAGCCGACCGGGGCCTGGATCCGGGTCGGGCTGGCCTCCTCGCGCGGAGCGGGCGCGGTGGCCGTGGCCGCGGGGGCAGCGCGCATCGCCGGGGCGGTGTCGCCGACGTTCACCGGAGCAGGGCCGTTGGATGCGGCCGAGGCTCCCGGCGCGCCCGGTACCTGGCTTGCTTTAACCCGATCGAGTAGACCCATACTCAGCTACCGCCGCGTCGGGAGAACAGCCCGCGGCGCGCGCGACGGCCCGCCTCCTTTCCGGCGTCGGGCAAGGGTATCAGAGTACCGGCGAGTTCCCTCACACTTAACGCGAATCCAGACTCCGGTTCCATGAGCACGGCGGGGACCGCTCTCTGGATGGACCTGAGCACCAGGTTGCCTTCGCTGGGGATCTTGACCGCCACCTGCCACTCGAGGTTGCTCTCGATCTGGGAGACGGTCACGTCAGACGGCGCGTCGGCCCGGTTCAGCACCAGGGTCACCTTTTCGCCCGGGATCCCCAGCGTCGCGAAGATCCGGAACGCCAGCCTGGCGTCCTTGATCGCGGGGAGGTTGGTGTCAATCACCAGGATGATCCGATCCGCGCGCTCGAGGGCGCTCAGCGCGACGTCGTCCAGGTGCTGGCTCAAGTCGATCACGATGTGGTTGAAGGTCGCCTTGAGGCTGTCGATCACCTGTGCTACGTGTTCCGGGCGGACCAGGTCGGCCAGCTCCGGGCTGAGCGGGGAACAGAGCACGCGCAGGTGGCCGGGGGCCTCCGGCATCACGCTGCCCAGGAAGGCCGCATCGACCTGAGCGGCGGCCGGGACGTCGGCGATGGTGTCTACCGGCTGCAGCCCCAGGAGCACCGCCACGTCACCGAACTGGAGGTCGAGGTCGACCAGGGCCACGTCCTCCCCGGTCTCGGTGCCCAACATGGCGGCCAGGTTGATGGCCAGCACCGACTTGCCCACCCCGCCCTTGCCGCTGAAGACCGCCACCACGTGCCCCGGCTCGTGGCGGCCCCGGGGTCGGACCAGGGGCGGCGGGGGCGGCGGCGCCGGCGCCTTGGGCTGCGGCTCGGCCTCGGCC
>DATCNF010000209.1:0-2213 GCA_036565325.1 Candidatus Dormiibacterota bacterium
GCCTACAACGCGGGTGACCCGATCGACATGTCGTCGCAGATCAACAAGCTCAAGGCCTCCGGGGCCGACACCTTCTTCGTCGTCACCACGCCGGCCTACGGCGCCAACGCGGTCGTCAATGCGGTCAAGAGCGGCTGGAAGCCCAAGCTCTACATGAACAACGTCTCGGCCGCCACCTCGACCTGGCGCGGTATCGCGACCCAGTTGGGCGCCGGCGCCAGCGCCCTGGACGGCATGATCACGACCACCTATCTCAAGGACCCGCTGGACACCACCAAGTACGGCAGCGACGCCGGCGTCAAGCTCTTCAAGGACGTGATGACCAAGTACGGCGGCACGCTGGGCGGCACGCCCTGCGACGCCACCGGCGCCGACTCCTTCTGCGTCTCGGGCATGGCCAGCGCCTTCACCATGGTCGACATCCTCAAGCAGGCGGGCACCAACATGACCCGCAAGAACGTCATCGACATCGCCGCCAAGAAGCTGAACGAAACCAACAACCCGCTGCTGCTCCCCGGCATGATCGTGAAGACCACGGCGACCGACCACTTCCCGATCCAGCAGGAGCAGCTGCAGAAGTGGCAGACCGACCACTGGGTGCCCTTCGGCCAGGTGATCGACGCCCGGACGGGCTAGGCCAACACATCTAAATCACGACATCGAGAGAGGGGCCGCCGTGCGGCCCTTCTCAGGTTCTGGCGCATGGCGCTCTGCGTACCATTCCTGCGACGTGCTGGCTGCCCTGAAGCCGTACTGGATGCACCTGTACCTGCTCCTCTACACGCCGCTCGTGCTCTTCGCCGACTCCCGGGTGGCCAACGCTTGGCAGCAGGCCAGCCTGGGCCTGCTCACCTTCTGCCTCCTCTTCCTCTGCACGCGGCGGGTCGGGCCCGAGGCGCGCCGCCAGGTCTGGGTGTGCGTGGTGGTGGCCACCGGGTTCGAGGTCCTGGGCTCGCTGGTATGGGGCGTCTATCGCTATCGCTGGCACAACCTGCCGCTCTACGTGCCGCCCGGACATGGGCTCGTGTACCTGTTCGGGCTCACGGCTGCGGCGACCCCGGTCTTCCGGCGCCACGGCCGCCGGGCGGCCTACGGCGTGCTGGCGCTTTGCGGCGCCTGGGCCGTCGCGGGTATCACCGTGCTGCCTCTGGTCACCCATCGCTTTGACCTGCAGGGCGCGGCCTGCCTCCCGCTCTTCGCCCTCGCGATCCTGCGCTCGCCGCGCTACGCCCTTTTCGCGACCATCTTCCTGGCCACCACCGACCTCGAGCTGGCCGGCACCGTCTTCGGAGACTGGGCGTGGGTGCCGGTGGCGCCCTGGACCCACCTCCCCTCCGGGAACCCGCCCTCGGCGATCGCCGGCGGCTACGCCGTGATCGACGGCTCGGTGGCGGTGGCGATGGCGCTCCTGCTGCGGCTGCGCATCCTGCGCCCGCTGCCGGCGGTCCGGCCCCAGGCACTGGCCCCCGCCGCCTAGCTCGCTTGTTCACCCACTACGACTTCGTCACCCGCTGGCGGGTCCAGGCGACCTGCGAGGAGGTGAGCGAGGTCCTGGGCGATGCCGTCGGTTTCAAGCGCTGGTGGCCCTCGGTCTACCTGGATGTCACCGAGTTGAAGCCGGGGGATCCCACGACCGGCGTAGGGCGCGAGATCGACCTGTACACCAAGGGCTGGCTGCCCTACACGCTGCGCTGGTCCTTCACGGTGACTGAGAACCGGCGACCGCACGGATTCACGCTCATCCCGCACGGCGACTTCGAAGGCAAGGGCATCTGGACGTTCGAGCAGGACGGCGAGTGGTGCAACCTCACCTACGAGTGGAGGGTCGAGGCTCGTAAGCCTCTGCTGAGGGCGCTCTCGCCGCTGCTGAAGCCGCTGCTGGAGGCCAACCACCGGTGGGCGATGGCCCGCGGCGAGGAGAGCCTGCGCCTGGAGCTCGAGCGCCTGCAGGCGCCCGACGCCGAGGCCCGGGCCCGCGTCCCGTCTCCTCCGGGGCCGACATTTACAAATCGCTGACACGAGTGCTGCAACGTTTTACGGTGGCTGGACGTACAACATCCGGGCGATGCAGGCGCGAGGTTGGAACGTGGCCGGGGGACGAACCGTCGGAGGGGTCCTCCTCGGCCTGATCTGCCTGACCGCCATGATCGGCGGCACCGGCTTCGCCGTGACCCCGATCCGCGTGGAGGGGCGGGTGGTCGACTCCCAGGGAC
>DATCNF010000210.1:0-2787 GCA_036565325.1 Candidatus Dormiibacterota bacterium
CCAGCTGGGGTGCGCCAGGGTCCGGCGGGATCCCGTAGTCGGGCGGCGCCGGGGTCGGCGTCGGGTTGTCATTGGGGAGCTTGTCCACCTTGGTGGTGTCGTTGAGGTACCAGCTGTTGCCGGGGCCCTTCACCACGTCCGCGGGCGGGCTGTACCACTTGTCGGGCACGTTGGCGAGCACCTGTTCCATGTACGAGTGCCAGGCGGGCGCGGCCACGAAGACCCCGTCCGACCCGTTGACCATGGTGTGATTGTTGTCCAGCACGTCCCCGACCCAGACCACGGTCGCGATGTCGGGCGTGAACCCGATCGTCAGCGCGTCCTTGAAGTTGTCGGTCGTCCCCGTCTTGGCGGCCGAGGTGTGGTCGCTCATGTGCAGCGGGCTGTTGTGCCCGAAGATCAGGGCCCGGTTGTTGTCGTCGCTGAGGATGGCGCCGATGATGAAGGCCACGCCGGGGTCGATGGCCTGCCGCTTGGTGGCGTCGGGGTTGGCCTGGTACAGCACGTTGCCCTTGACGTCGGTCACCGAGAGCAGGGCCTCGGCGGAGTGGAACACGCCCAGGTCGGCGTAGACGGAGAGGGCCGTGACCTCCTGCAGGGTGGTGATCGGATACCCGCCCAGGGTCAGCGCGGCCCCGTAGTTGTAGACGGGCCCGGCCGGGTCGCCGGAGGCGTCCCAGGGCCGCAGGCCCAGGTTGCGCCAGAACTCCACCACCGCCGGCACCCCGATTGAGAGCTCGGCCTTGACGGCGGGGATGTTGAGCGAGCTGGCCAGGCAGACCCGCAGCGGCTGCACGCCGTGCGTGCCGTGGTCGTAGTTGTAGACCTTGTAGGTCGGCAGCCCGGGACCCTGCGCGATCTCCAGCGGGCTGGGGCTGTCGGCGATCGGGGTGTCCATGGTCGCCTTGCGGGCGTTGATCACGGCTCCGTAGGTGAACGGCTTCACCGATGACCCCGGGTTCCGGTAGGTGGTCGTGAAATTGAACTTGCCGGCGGGCCCGTTGTAGTCGGGCGAGCCGACCATGACCAGGATCTGCCCGGTCTTGGGATCCATCGACACCAGGGAGGAGCTCAGCAATCCGCCCGGGTCCTTGCCCAGGTTGGCGGCCAGGTTGTCGCGCACCACCCGCTCGCCGATCACCTGCTTGTCGAGGTCCAGCGTCGTCTTCACGACCAGCTGCTCGCGCCCCGGCTTGTACCCCAGCTGCTCCAGCTCCTTGAGCACGTAGTCGACGAAGTGGGGGGCCAGGTAGTTGGTCACCGGCCCGTAGATGTCGAGCTTCTCGTCGTAAGCCTTGGCCTGGTCCTCGGGGGTGATGTACCCAACCCTGACCATGGCGTTCAGGACCTCGCGCTGGCGGGCCTTGGATGCCTCGGGGTTGACGATCGGGCTCCACTGGGAAGGGGCCTGGGGCAGGCCGGCCAGCATCGCGGCCTGGGCGAGGTCGAGGGTCTTGGCGTCCTTGTGGAAGTAGGTCTGGGCCGCCGCCTGCACGCCGTAGGCCTGGGCGCCGTAGTAGCTGCGGTTCACGTAGAGCTCGAGGATCTGGTCCTTGGAGTAGGACTTGGTGAGCTCGTAGGCCAGGACCAGCTCCTTGAGCTTCCGCTCGTAGGTCTGGTCGGGGGTCAGGAACAGCTGCTTGGCCAGCTGCTGGGTGATCGTGGAGGCGCCGCCGGTGATGCTCCGGGACCGGAAGTTGGCGAGCGCGGTGCGCACGATGGCCTCGGGATCGAAGCCCGGGTTGGTGTAGAAGTTCTTGTCCTCGATGGCGACCGTCGCCTTCGCCATCACCGGCGCCACGTCGCTGAGGTGCACGTAGATCTTGCGGTTGCCCTGGTCCGTCACGTCCGCCAGCAGCTTTCCGTTGCGGTCGGTGACGAAGACGTCGCCGCCCAGGTTGGAGGCGTCCAGGCCCTTGATGTCGGGCAGCGACCCCAGGAACGATTCCGCGTAGGCGTCAGCGGCCAGCCCCACCACCATGACGAGGCCGAGGAGCAGGCCGACCACGCGCAGCAGGCTGGTGCGCTTCTCACGCTGGCCGATCGGCGACCAGCTGGCGTGGAGTCGGGCGCGGGGCCGGTGCCCCGTCTTGGTTCTAAGGCGTGCGGGTGCCCTCATGCTTGGGGTACGCCGACGATTTTAGCGTTGGCGCCCTAAGGGATTCTCTGCACGACGAGCAGGTGGGACAAGCCGAGAACCTGCAGCGGGGATCCCTCCGCCCCCTGGACCGCGGCCCGCAGCACCCGGCCGGCGGCGCCGAAACGGGCCACCAGGTTGTCGTAGCCCCCGTAGATCCGGCGGTGCTCAACCACCTCCACCGGGAGCCCGTCCAGGAGCTCCAGCAGCCGGCGCGAGGTGTAGGTCCGGACGTGGGGCGCCAGCCGATTCCGCAGGGGGTCGGGCAGGTAGTTGACGAGGGGGATGTTGCCGAAGCGGTACGACCCCCGCCAGTACACGCCGTGCTGCTCGACCGGGTACCAGCGATTGGGGCAGAAGATTACCGCCCGCCCCCCTGGCCGCAGCACCCTGGCCATCTCGGCGACCGCCAGGCGGTCGTCGCGGACGTGCTCGATGACCTCGTTCGAGAGCACCAGGTCGAAGCTGGCGTCGGGGAAGGGCAGCGCCTCGCCCGCGCCCACCAGCAACCGGTCCGGCCCCAGCCGGAGGGCCGCTTCGCGGACTCGCTCGGCCTCGAAGTCGAGCCCCCAGACCTCGTGCGCCAAGGGCCGCAGCCGCTCCACGTAGGCGCCGATCCCGGAGCCGTTGTCGAGGACACGGGCCTGCGC
>DATCNF010000211.1:0-1594 GCA_036565325.1 Candidatus Dormiibacterota bacterium
TCTGAGTGAAGGTCGCACAGCGAAGTGCTGTGCGACCTGCTGAGGTCACACTGGGGCGACGACGCTGACGTCGCGTGCCTGCGGGCCCGGCGCCAGGCCGGCCTCACGCATGGCCTCAGCCAGGTCGGCATCGCCAGATTCGACGCGCGTACCCCGTAGAGAGTCCGCCGCCTCGCCGTCGACCACGACCGCGGTTCCGGACATGGCGATCACCGACGTCGCAGCGCTCACCATCTCCCGGGCCCGGCGGGCCACGAGGCCGAGCAGGTGCTCCGACTGCTCTCCGGCGAGGATGGCCTGACCGATCTCGATCACCGCCGCCGTCCGGTCCTGCGCCAGCTTTCGAGAGGTGCTGTCCCGGGTGATCTTGGAGAAACCCCGCAGCACGCCGGTCTCGTCGTGCACGGCGGTGATCACCACCTCGGCCCAGAACCGCCCGCCGTCCTTGCGCACCCGCCAGCCCTGGGACTCGTACCGTCCCCGCTGGGTCGCGATCTCGAGGCCGCGCTCGGGCTCACGCGCGCGCGCGTCCTCCGGGGTGTAGAAGAGGGCGATGGGCCGGCCCAGGACCTCCGCCGCCGCGTAGCCCTTGATGCGCTCGGCGCCCGAGTTCCAGCTCGCCACCCGGCCGTCGCGGTCCACCATGAAGATCGCGTAGTCCTCGACACCGTTGATCAGGAGCTGGAACCGCTCCTGGCTTTCGCGCAGCTCCTGCTCGGCGCGAGTGCGCTCGGTGGCGTCACGGACCGCGGCCAGGACGATCTGGGCATCGGCGGTCGGCAGCGGGGCGAGCGCGATGTCGACTGGGATCTCGCGGCCGTCCTTGGCCTGTAGAGAGGTCTTGAGGCCCGAGCCCATGGCCCGGATCGGCATCCCACCCGAGAAGTAGCGGGCCCGGTGCTGGACATGCTCCTGGTGGAAGCGCTGGGGCACCAACGCCTCCAGCGGTTTGCCCACCAGCTCCGCGGCGGAATAGCCGGACAGGGTTTCCAGCTGCCTGCTGCAGAAGAGGATCCGGCCCTGGCGGTCCGCCACCAGGATGCCGTCCGGCAGCGCATCGAGGAGCGCCGAATTGGCCTTGATGGCCTCGACCACCCCGCTGGACACTGCATCGATCATAGCCACGCCGGGTTCGAGGTCCTGAGCGCGGGGGGACCTATGGCAGGGTCGTCCAGCCACGCGGCCGTGCCACAGTCGTCGCGTGTTGGAACCTGCGAACGCTCCGCTGCGGCTCCGAGTGATGATCGTCGACGATCACGAGGTCGTGCGCGGGGGCCTGCGCGCGATGCTGGAGGCGACGGGCGACATCTCGGTGGTAGCGGAGGCAGGCACCGTCCAGGAGGCGATCGCCGCGGCCGATCAGCATCAGCCGGATGTGGTCGTGATGGACGTGCGCCTAGCGGACGGCAGCGGCGTCGAGGCCACACGCGAGATCCGGGCCCGGCGGCCCGAGACCCAGGTCCTCATGCTGACCTCGTTCGCCGACGATGAGGCGCTCTTGGCCTCGATCATGGCTGGCGCCTCCGGCTACGTGCTCAAGCAGATTCGCGGCGGCGAGCTGCTGCGCGCCATCCGCAGCGTCGGCGCGGGCCAC
>DATCNF010000212.1:0-2421 GCA_036565325.1 Candidatus Dormiibacterota bacterium
GGGGAGGAGTTACCCCGCTAGAGACTCTTCCTCTTCGAAGCCGAACTCGGGGTGCCGGATCCGGAAGAGCCGCTCCTGCAGCTCGAAAACGCTGTCCAGGACGTCCTGGACCCGCTCGGTGTCGCGGAAGATGTCCAGGCACTCCTGGGGCAGCTCCCCGAGGTTGTCGCGGAGCTCAACCCGTTGTTCGGAGTTGATGGTCTTGACCCCGTCGCGGTTCATCTCTTCAAGTCGCCAGAGGACCCTGTCCGTGGCCTTCAACATGCGTTGGAAGGCATAACGGCGGGAGTTGTCCCGGGCGATCTCCTCTTCCAGCTGCTCGATGTTGGCGTTGGTCTGGTCGATCATCTTTCCCTCTACCTTACCCAAGTGGCAGCCGAGGGCAACCCCTTTCTTGACGCGCTGCGGCAACGCCTGCTCCCGATCGACGGCTGGGGGCGCTTCCGGGTGGGCGCTCGCCCGGCGGCCGTGGTGGCGGCCCTCTTCGAGGACGCCGGCGAGTGGCACCTGCCCTTCGTGGCCCGCCGCACCGACGCCCCCGACCACCCCGGCCAGGTGGCCCTCCCGGGGGGCGGTGTGCGGGAGGGCGAGAGCGCCTGGGAGGCCGCCGCGCGGGAGTGCGCAGAGGAGATCGGGGTGGCGGCCGGCGCCCTCGTACCGCTGGGGGCGGGGGCCCCGCTGTACGCCGCCGTGACCAACTTCCACGTGGTGCCCTTCGTGGCCGTGGTCGATGGGCCGCGCCCCGCTTTCGTCTACCAGGCGACCGAGCTGGAGGAGGTCTTCGAGATCCCGCTCCGCGAGCTGCTGGCCGAGACCGGCTGGATGGAGGCGGACGCCGGCTCCTGGCTGGGACGCCACTTCCCCTGGCGGCAGCGCATCGTCTGGGGCCTGACGGCCCGCTTACTGGCGGACCTGCTCCCCCGCTTCGGCGAAGCCCTCGCCGCTAGCGCGCAGGTCGAGCCAGGCGTGTAGGCAGTAGCCGCCGATCAGGACCACGGCCGCGCCGTACGCGATCAGCAGGTAGATCATGAGACCCCCGCCGCCGATTCCAGGCGCACCAGCTCGTGCTGCTGGCTGCGGTCTTGCGCCAGCTCCCGGTTGCGCTCGGTGACGTAGCGGGTGGCGACCAGCGTCCCCGCCAGCAGCAGCACGGCGACCAGGGTCACCAGCCAGGCCTCCAGCATGGAGGCCGGCAGGGCGCCGGTCTCGATCACCGGCTGCGGGTGAAGGGTGCGCCACCACTGCACCGAGAAGTGCACGACCGGCACGTCGATGAAGCCGACGATGCCGACCACCGCCGCCAGCCGCGCGGCCGTCCGGCCCGGAGGCGCGAACCGCCGCACCAGCAGGTAACCCGCATAGACGGCCCAGAGCACCGCGGTGGAGGTGAGCCGGGCGTCCCAGGTCTTGCTCGGGTCCCAGTTCCAGATCGGCTTGGCCCAGATCATCCCCATCACGAAGGTCACGGTCGTGAAGAGGAGCCCCACGGGCGCCGCCGCCCGCGCCAGCCGGTCGGCGGCCGGGCTCTCCCGCCAGAGGTAGACGACGCTGCCGCCCAGGACCAGGCCGAAGCAGACGTAGGCCGCGATCGCGCAGGAGACGTGGAGGTAGAAGATCCGCTGGACCACGCCCTGCAGCTCGTCCTCGGGGGCGAACACGAAGTCCATGTAGGCGGCGGCCGCGAAGGCAGGCACGCAGAGGAAGGCGGCGGCGCGCAGTTTATTCATCGAGGACGAACCTCGCCGCCAGCCCGGCCACCACGACGACCAGTATGTCCAAAGCCAGCAGGTTGGCGAGGGCCTGCGATCCCCTGCCCGTAAGCGCGGCCGCGCCGTAGACCACGAAGGGGATCCACAGCGGCAGCGCCAGCACCGGCAGCAGCAGCTCGCGGGCTCGGGTCTGCACGGCCAGCGCCGAGAACAGGCAGCCCAGCGCCGCCATCCCCAGCGTGCTCAGCGCGATCGCGGCGATCGCCAGCGGCGGCAGCATGACGCCCAGGAAGACCGACACGCCCGGGACCAGGACCGCCTCGCAGGCCAGCAGCATGGCGGCCGCGGCCAGCGCCTTGCCGGCGAACACGGCGACCGGGCCCGCCGGCGTCATCAGGAGCGCCTCCAGCGAGGCCTGCTCCTTTTCGGCCGCGAACGCGCGCCCGAAGGTCACCAGGCCCGCGAAGAGCACGACCAGCCAGACCACGCCGGGGGCGATCCGGCCGGCGCTGGTCGAGTCGAGGTCGAAGGCGAACAGCGTCACCACCAGGGCCAGGAGCACGAACTGGGCCAGGGCCGGCAGCACCTCCCGGCTCCGCCACTCGGTGACCAGGTCCTTGCGCGCCACCGCCACGGCGCTGGCCGTGAAACTCATCCGGGGTCCCCGCGAAATCGCAGATTTCGTGGGGTGGTCACCGCACCACCCGCATGG
>DATCNF010000213.1:0-4718 GCA_036565325.1 Candidatus Dormiibacterota bacterium
GGCCAGGGCGGCCGCGGCCACCCCGAGGAGCGCGGCCCGCGGCTCCGCCAGCCGCAGCGCCAGCCGGTAAGCGACGGCCAGCGCCAGCAGGCCGTAAAGGAGCGACGCCAGGACGAACGCGGTGGTGAACGGCGGCCCGAACAGCGGTCGGCCGCTGGGAGCCAGTGCCAGGGCCGCCAGGTAGGCCGGTGCCGCCAAGAGCGCTGGCCCGAGCGGGAAGAACTCCGCTAGATGGCCGTTCGCCGTCCGAGTGGTCAGATGCTCGGCATTGACGGTGACATGGGCCGCGAACGCAGCCTGGTACTCGTTGGCGAAGTCGAGGTTGTGGTCGACGATCAGGCTGTGCTGCCAGGAGTAGTAGCCGACGCCGTCGCCCTCCACGACCGGCTTGAAGCCCGTCCAGAGGAACAGCACCGTGGCGGCCGCGCTCGCCGCCAGCCAGCGCCGGCTTATATGACCTTCTTCAACCGGGGAGCGGCGGTGATGCCCGGGATGCGGCCCCGCTTGGTGCGAGGCTCGCCGTCCACCTCCTTGATGTCGGCGGTAAAGCCGACGGGCGGTGCGGCGGCGATCTCCATCCCGACCCCGAAGGAGTCGATGGCGGCCTTGGCGGCCACGAACTGGCGGATGCGCTCCACGGTCATGCCCCCGCTCACGAAGATCCCCACCTTGGGATGGCCCGCCTGGTCGAGCCGCGCTCGCACCTCTCGCACCAGGTCCACGGTCACCCGTCCGCGCTCGAACGGGGTGTCGAGGCGGACGCCGCGCAGCCTGTCCTGCATCGCGGCGGCCACCCGCAAGGCCTCCTCCGCCTCGTCCTTGAAGGTGTCGACGAGCACGATCCGGAGCACATCGGGTGCCATGTGGCGGTCAAAAGCCTGCCCGGCCTGAACGGTGTCGCCGAAGATCAGGATCATTGCGTGCGGCATGGTGCCGCTGGGCGCCGCCAGGCCGGCCAGCTGGGCGCCGAGTGGGGTCGCGCAACCGTTGCAGCCGCCGACGATGGCCGAGTACTCCATGATCGGCCCCACCAGGGGATGAACGTGGCGGGCGCCGAACGAGATGACCCGGGTGCCGCCCGCCGCCTCGACCACCTCGGCAGCGCGCGTCGCCCAGCCCGAGCAGCTGGCCAGGATGCCCAGGATGGCGGTCTCGTATTGGCCGAAAAGCGAGTAGCGGGCGCGCACGCGCAGCACGACTTCTTTGCCTTCGATGCGGTCGCCTTCGGCCAGCGCCCAGGCCTCCCCGTCCTCGTTGAGGCGCGCCGCCAGGATCTCGAGCACCTGGTTGATTCCACAGAGCGTGCCAGCTCGGTCGCCGAAGTACTCCATGGTCACGACCGGGTCAAGTCCTTCGCCGGCAAGGGTGTCGTGGGCGCGCTGGAAATACACGTCGGAGGCGGCGCCGCCGTAGTACTCCAGGAGGTCAGGCAGCGGCAGGATCAACTCGGACGGTCAGTCTAAACTGGCGGGCGGATGGCTAAGACGGCGCTGATCACCGGGGTGACCGGCCAGGACGGCTCCTACCTGGCCGAGCTCCTGCTCCAAAAGGGCTACCGCGTGCATGGCGTCGTGCGCCGTTCCTCGACCATGAACCGGGGCCGCATCGACCACCTCCATCATTCCCACCCAGCGGAGGGCGGCGAGGAGCGGTTCGTCCTCCACTACGGCGACATGACCGATTCCGGAGGCCTCAACCGCCTGATGAAGATGGTGCGCCCGGACGAGGTCTACAACCTCGCTGCGCAAAGCCATGTTCACGTGTCCTTCGACCAGCCGGAATACACCGGCGACGTCGACGGCCTGGGCACCGCACGCCTGCTGGAGGCCATCCGGATCAGCGGCCACCAGACCCGTTTCTACCAGGCCTCGACCTCCGAGATGTTCGGCACCACGCCGCCCCCCCAGAGTGAGTCGACTCCCTTCCACCCGCGCAGCCCGTACGCGGTCGCCAAGGTTTACGCGCATTGGATCACGGTCAACTATCGGGAGGCCCATGGCCTCTTTGCCTGCAGCGGCATCCTTTTCAACCATGAATCACCTCGCCGCGGCGAGAACTTTGTAACCCGCAAGGTCACCCGGGGGATAGCTGCGATCCTCGCCAAGAAGAGCGGCGACCTGCACCTGGGCAACCTGGACTCGTCGCGCGACTGGGGCCATGCCCGCGATTACGTGGAGGCCATGTGGCTGATGCTGCAGCAGCCGGAGCCGGACGATTTCGTGATCGGCACGGGTGAGAGCCATACGGTCACAGAACTGGTCGAGACGGCATTCGGGCTGGTCGGCCTGGACTGGCGGGAATACGTCAAGGCGGACCCGGCCTACGTGCGGCCGGCCGAGGTCCCGCTGCTGCTGGCGGATCCCAGTAAGGCGCGCTCGAAGCTGGGCTGGCAGCCGCGCATCAAGTTCCCGGAGCTGATCCGCGAGATGCTGGAGCACGATCTCCGGGACGCCGGCCTGGAGCCGGCCGACCACATCCGCGGGCTCTCCACGGCCAAGCACTAGACTCAGGTGACGATGCCTCTCCCCAGCGAGCGGGACGTGCTGGAAGTGCTCTCTACGATCCAGGATCCTGACCTGGGCCGCGACGTGGTCAGCCTGGGCATGATCAAGGACCTCGCCGTCGGCCCCGAGGGCCATGTCAAGTTCACTTTCGAGCTCACGACGCCCGCCTGCCCGGTGCGCGACCGCTTTCACACCATGGCCGAGGAGCTGGTGGGCGCGCTGCCCGGGGTGACCGCGGTCGACGTCAAGATGACCGCCAACGTCCGGCCCGCCTTCGGCAACCGGCCGGCCGGCTCGGAGATGCTGCCCGGCGTCAAGCAGACGATCGCCGTCGCCTCCGGCAAGGGCGGCGTCGGCAAATCGACTGTGGCGGTCAACCTGGCGGCCTCGCTGGTTCGCACCGGCGCCAAGGTCGGGCTGCTGGATGCCGACATCTACGGTCCCTCGATCCCGGGCCTGACCGGCGTCCACGAGCAGCCGCGGGTGATCGAGAAGCCGAACTCCAAGGGCGAGCTGCAGAAGCGCCTGGTGCCCCTGGAGGCGTGGGGCATCAAGATGATGTCGATCGGCTTCATCGCCGGCGAGTCGACGACCGCCATGGTCTGGCGCGGCCCCATGGTCTCGCGAGCGATCGAGCAGATGATGCAGGACGTCGACTGGGGCGAGCTCGACTACCTGGTGATCGACCTCCCGCCCGGAACCGGCGACGCCTCGCTGACCATCGGCCAGGCGATTCCCCTGACCGGGGTAGCGATCGTGGCCACCCCCCAGGACGTGGCGGTCGACATCGCCGTCAAGGCCCTCCAGATGTTCCGGCAGCTCAACGTGACCGTCCTGGGCCTGATCGAGAACATGAGCTGGTTCACGTGCCCCGACTGCGGGAAGCAGCACCACCCCTTCGGCCACGGGGGCGCCGAGCGCGCCGCTCAGCGCCTGGGAGTGCCGTTCCTGGGCGCGCTGCCGCTGGAGACCGAGATCCGGGTTGAAGCGGACAAGGGCACCCCGATCGTGGTCGCCGCGCCCGAGTCGGAGGGGGCCAGGGCCTTCACCGCGATCGCCAGCCAGCTGGCAGCCCGCACCTCGATCCAATCCTTCCGGCGGCTGCCGGTGCTGAACGTCCGTTAACCAACAAGACCCCTTCCCCGTGTCGATTGACCTGATCCGGGCGGAGAACCGGCTGCAGATCGAATGGGAGGACGGCCACAAGTCCAGCTACGAGGGTTCCGTCCTGCGCTGGGCCTGCCCGTGCGCGGAGTGCCGGGGGGAGATGGGTTCCGGAGGGCGGTTGGACTCGGCCAAGGAGCTGCCCGCTGAGGAGCTCACAGTCCAGGACGCCCGGCTGATCGGCCAGTACGCGGTGGCGCTCAGCTTCGCCAGCGGCCACTCCACGGGCATCTACACGTTCCGCTACCTGCGCGGCCTGGATCTCGATAGGGCATAATCCCCAGCGGCCTTGTCTTCGCTCACGTCCAGGTTGGCCAGCCTTGATCGTCGTGTGCTCGCGGCGGTCGCCTTGGTGGTCATCCTCCTCTTGCTCGCGGTCGGTGGAACCATCGGCTACGCCGCCTATCAGGATTCGCGGCCGAGCTCGCCTACCTTCAACCTGAAGAACGGCCAGAAAGAGGTCCCGCTGGCCCAGGTGCTTGTGCTGACACTGAAGCGCCCCGCACCGACAAACGCCGTCATTGCCCATTTCCACATCTCCCCATCGATCGACGGGCAGCTCTCGCCCGCTCTGGATCGCAGGACTTTCATTTGGACGTCAAACGGCCCGTGGGCCGACCTCACCGAATACACCGTCCGCGTCGACCAGTTCCCGGACGATCGGGGCATTGCCGTCCGAGCCGCCCTTTTGAAGTTCACGACCACGCTTGTGCCGCGAGTCGTTGCCCTCACCACTGACACCGGCACTGCGATCGCCGATGACGCTGAGCTGCCTGTCGGCAGCAACCTGAAGATCGCGTTCAACACCGCCATGGACGCCGCCTCCGTGAAGCTCCTCGCCAATGGCAATCCGATCCAGCTGACCTGGGACGCCGACGGCAAGACGGGTGCCTTTGGCACCAAGTCACTGGGGGTCGGTCCGCTGGCCATGACCCTCGGCCCCGGCGGACGCGACACCCTGGGACACGCGCTGCCCACGGTCTGGAAGGTGACGGCCAACCTGGTTTTTCGAGTCCAGGTTCACACCGTCCCCGTGCACTATCCGGCCTC
>DATCNF010000214.1:0-9913 GCA_036565325.1 Candidatus Dormiibacterota bacterium
CCCCCTGGGTCAGGCTAGACTTCCGCGCATCCAACCAAAGTCCAAGGGGGTAGACATGCGATCCGTACGATCCCTGGCCGCGATGGCGGCCGTGCTCATGGCCGCGGTCGCCTGCGGCGGCAGCGGTACATCCAACACCAGCGGTGGCAGCAGCTGCTCGAAGACTTACAAGGTCGGGCTCGTGACCGACGTCGGCAAGCTCTCCGACAAGTCGTTCAACGCGACCTCGTGGCAGGGCGTCCAGGATGCTCAGAACGACAAGAGCCTCTGCGTCCAGGGCAAGGCGATCGAGTCCAACCAGCCCACGGACTACGCCAAGAACATGCAGACCTTCGTCGACCAGGGCTACGACATGGTGGTCGCGGTCGGCTTCCTGATGGGCGACGACACCCTGGCCGAGGCCAAGAAGAACTCAGGCACCAAGTTCGCGATCGTCGACTACGCGTACACCGCGGACCAGAGCCCGCCGGCCAACATCACCGGTCTCGTCTTCAAGGAGGACCAGGCCGGGTTCGAGATCGGCGCCCTGGCCGGCCTCATGACCAAGACCAACACGGTGGGCCAGGTGCTGGGCCTCAAGATCCCGCCCGTCCAGCGCTACGCCGAGGGCTACAAGGCCGGCGTCAAGTACACCAACCCCAACGCCAAGGTGCTCGAGGTCTACCAGGGCCCGGGTGACGGCGCCGCCTTCAACAACCCGGACTGGGGCAAGGCCCGCGCCATCGACGAGATCAACCAGAACGCGGACATCGTCTTCGGCGGCGGCGGCAACACCGGCAACGGCGCCCTGCTGGGCGCGCTCAGCAAGAGCAAGACCTGCATCGGCGTCGACACCGACCAGTTCATCAGCTACCCCGACGCCGACGGCTGCCTGATGACCAGCGCCGAGAAGAAGCTGGCAACGGCGGTCAAAACCGCGGTCTCGGACATGGTCAAGAAGACGTGGCCGACCACCAACCTGCTGAGCTTCGACGCCTCCAACGGCGGCGTCGGGATCAGCCCCTACCACGACTACGACAGCAAGATCCCGGCCGACGTCAAGGCCAAGATCACCGACATCCAGAAGAAGCTGGCCGACGGCAGCCTCCAGACGGGAGTCAAGGTCTAAGGAGATAACCACCGAGCGCGCGGCCCTCGAGCTCCGCGGGATCGTCAAGGTCTTCGGGGGGCTCAGGGCCAACGACGGCGTGGACCTGGTCGTCGATTGGGGCCAGGTCCACGCCCTGCTCGGTGAGAACGGGGCCGGCAAGTCGACGCTCATGAACGTCGTCTACGGCCTTGTCAACCCCGACGCCGGCGAGATCGTCTACGACGGCGAGACGGTGATCGTCCGGCGGCCGGAGGACGCCATCCGGCGAGGCATCGGCATGGTCCACCAGCACTTCATGCTGGTCCCGCCGCTGACCGTGGCCGAGAACGTCGTGCTCGGCCACGAGAGCTCGCGGCTGGGGATGATGGACCTGGGCGCGGCCGGGCGCATGGTGCGCGAGCTGTCGCAGCGCTACGGCCTGGAGGTCGACCCCGAGGCCAGGGTGCGCGAGCTCTCGGTGGGCCTCCAGCAGCGGGTGGAGATCCTCAAAGCCCTCTACCGGGGGGCCCGGCTCCTGATCCTGGACGAGCCGACCGCGGTGCTCACGCCGCAGGAGATCGAGCGGCTGTTCGAGATCGTGAACAACCTCAAGGCGGAGGGCAAGGCGGTCATCTTCATCACCCACAAGCTGGCCGAGGTGATGCGGATCGCCGACCAGATCACGGTCATGCGGCGAGGCAAGGTCGTCGCCACCACCACGCCCCAGGAGAGCTCGCCGGCCGACCTGGCCCGCCTGATGGTGGGACGGCCGGTCCTGCTCCGGGTCGAGAAGGGCCCTGCCCATCCCGGCGCTGTGCTGCTCGAGGTCGACGGGCTGAAGGTCGAGGACGACCACCACCACATGGCGGTGGACGGGGTGGCGCTGACGGTGCGCGCGGGCGAGATCCTGGGCGTGGCCGGGGTCGAGGGCAACGGCCAGAGCGAGCTCGTGGAGGCGATCGTCGGGCTGCGCCCGGCCCGCGCGGGGCGGGTGACCATCGCCGGCCGCGACATGACCCACGCCACCACCCACCGCCGGCTGCAGGATCTCAGCCACATCCCGGCCGACCGCCAGCAGATGGGCGTCATCCTGGACATGTCGGTCGCGGACAACCTGGTGCTGCCGACCTACGACCGCCGGCCCTTCGCCCGCGGCCTGGTCAGAGTGCTGGACGCCATCCGCAAATTCGCGCTGAAGACCATCAAGACCTATGACATCCGGGTCGAGCGCCCTGAGCAGCGGACAGGCTCGCTTTCCGGCGGCAACCAGCAGAAGGTGGTGGTGGCGCGCGAGCTGGCGACCGATCCCAAGATCCTGATCGCCGCCCAGCCCACGCGCGGGGTGGACGTGGGCTCGATCGAGTTCATCCACCGCCGGATCGTCGACCAGCGCGACCGCGGCCTGGCCGTGCTCCTGGTCTCCTCGGAGCTCGACGAGGTGCTCTCGCTCTCCGACCGGGTGGCGGTCATCTACCGGGGACGGATCGCGGCCGTGCTGGAGGGCGACCAGATCGAGCGGGAGCGGATCGGGCTGCTGATGGCGGGCGCGGCATGATCGCCGCAGTGCGGAGGGCGCTGCGGGCCGCCCTGGTCCCGCTGCTGTCGGTGGCCTGCGGCTTCGTGGTGGCCGGCTTCGCCGTCTTCCTGAGCGGGGCCAGCCCGGTCGACGCCCTGGTGGCGCTCTTCCAGGGCGCCTTCCTGGAGCGCAACTCCCTCACCGAGACCCTGATCGCCACCATTCCTTACATCTTCCTGGGGCTGGCGGTGGCGATCGGCTTCAAGGCCGGCCTCTTCAACATCGGCGCGGAAGGGCAGTTCTACCTGGGCGCCATCGCCGGCACCTACGTCGGCTACTCGCTGCACGGCCTGCCGGCGATCGTGCACATCCCGCTCGCCATCGGCGCCGGGATGCTGGGCGGTCTGGGCTACGCGGTCATCCCGGGCGTGCTGAAGGCGCGCTTCGGGGCCCACGAGGTGATCACCACCATCATGCTCAACCACATCGCGCTCGCGATCAGCGACTACCTGATCAACCGCGGGCCGATGGGCGACCCCCACGCCAGCGCGCCCAAGACCCCGTTCATCCAGCACTCCGCCGAACTGCCGATCCTGGTCCCGGACACCCGCCTCCACCTGGGCCTGGTGCTGGCCCTGCTGGCGGTGCCGGTGGTCTGGTTCCTGATCGAGCGCACCACCATCGGCTTCCGGCTGCGCGCGGTCGGCCTCAACCAGAGCGCCGCCCGCGCGGCTGGCATGTCGGTGGGTTGGACGATCGTGCTGGTGATGGCCATCTCCGGTGCCCTCGCGGGCCTGGCCGGCGCCGACGAGGTGCTGGGCGTCTCCCACTTCATGCCGCCGTCGTTCTCGATCGGCTACGGGTTCGACTCGATCGCGGTGGCCCTGGTCGCCCGCTCGAATCCCTGGGGCATCGTGCCCGCCGCCTTCCTCTTCGGGGCCATGCGCAGCGGCGCCGGCTTCATGCAGCTGCAGACCCAGGTCTCCGCCGACCTGATCTCGGTCGTGCAGGCCACGGTGATCATCTTCGTGGCCGCGCCGGTGATGGTGCGCTGGCTCTTCCACCTGCGCGAGAAGGCGCCCATCCCGGCCTCGCTGGCCGCCCAGGAAGGGGCGGTCGTATGACCGAGTTTTTCCAGCGCGCGGACCTCGTCGGCCTGGCCGCCGCCACCCTGCTGGCGGCCACGCCGCTGGTGCTGGCAGCCCTCGGCGGCACCATGAGCGAGCGCTCGGGCGTGGTCAACATCGCGCTGGAGGGGATCATGCTGACCGGCGCCTTCATGGGCTACGTGGCCGCCCTGGCCACCCACAACCTCTGGTTCGGGGTCGGCGTCGCGGTCCTGAGCGGGGCCCTGATCGCCGCCCTGCATGGGGTGCTGGCGATCGAGTTCCAGGTCGACCAGATCGTCAGTGGGACCGTCATCAACATCCTGGCCGTGGGGATCACGGGCGTTTACTACCGCACGTTCATCCAGCAGCAGAACGTGGCCGGACCGGGGACGTTGCCGACCTGGAAGATCCCGTTCCTGGCGGACCTGCCGATCCTGGGCCCGATCTTCTTCCAGAACCAGTTCGTGACCTACGCCATGATCGTGCTGGTGGTGGCGATCCACCTCCTGCTCTTCCGCAGCGTCTGGGGCCTGCGCACCCGGGCCTGCGGCGAGCACCCGCTGGCCGCCGAGACTGCCGGCATCTCGGTCCGCTTCATGCGCTATGGCAACGTCGTGCTGTCGGGCGCCCTGGGCGGTTTGGGCGGCGCCTATTTCTCGCTCCAGCAGGTCGGCAACTTCCTGCCCAACATGACCGGCGGCAAGGGCTTCATCGCGCTGGCCGCCATGATCTTCGGCAAGTGGACGCCGTTCGGCGCCTTCCTGGCCTCGCTGCTCTTCGCCGCCTCCGACGCCCTCGGCTCCCGGCTCCAGTTCTACGGGATCAAGATCCCCTACCAGATCACCTCCACCCTGCCCTACGTGCTGACCATCGTGGTGGTGGCGGGGGCGGTGGGAAGGGCCATCGCACCGGCTGCTGTGGGGCGTCCCTATAAGAAAAGCTGAGCCTGAGGTATAGTCCGCTGACTGGGGAAATTCAGCCTGGCTACCAGGCTGCGAGAGGGGAGGTCAACGGTGCCTGAAACCGAACTGCGCGACGCGGCGTCACTGACGCATACGAACGGCAAGCCCGAGGAGTCGCCGACCACGGTGCTGGCCAAGGACGACAACCTGAGCGGCAACCTGGAGATCAAGGGCGACGGTCGGCTCCTGGGGAGCTTCTCGGGTGAGATCGACTGCGGGGGCGAGCTGATGGTGGGCGGCAACGCCGTCATCTCCGCCAACATCCGGACTCGCAACATCACGATCTCGGGCGTGGTCCGCGGCAACGTGACCGCGATCGGCAAGCTCAAGATCACCGCCACCGGCCGCTTGGAAGGCGACGCCCGGGTGGGCGCGCTGATCGTGCAGGAGGGCGGCGTGCACCACGGGGTGATCCGCGTGCACCCGGAGGGCATCCCGAGCGAGCCCGAGCCGGTGATCGCGGAAACCGTGATGGTGGCCTCTGCCGCCGAGGCGGGACCCAAGCCGCTCACGGCCCAGGTGGACCGGGTCAAGAAGTTCTGGGGGGAATTCTTCTAGGCGCCCGGGGGCGCATTCCCCGGGTAATGCGCCCCCGATAAGCGTCTTAGGGCCGCACTGTCCGGGGAATGCGGCCCGCAGGGCGGCGTGGGGGTAACAATTAGCGGCGTGAGCCCCCAGGTCTACGACCGCAACCTGGCGCTGGAGCTCCTGCGTGCCACCGAGGCCGCGGCCCTCTCCGCAGCGCCCCTGACCGGTCGTGGCGACAAGGAGGCCGCCGACCAGCGCGCCGTGGACGCCATGCGCAACGCCCTGGCCTCGGTCGACATGAAGGGAACGGTGGTGATCGGCGAGGGCGAGAAGGACGAGGCGCCGATGCTCTACTTCGGCGAGGAGATCGGCAACGGGATGGAGCCCGAGGTCGACGTCGCCGTCGACCCCATCGACGGCACCGAGTTCACCGCCCGCCTGATCCCGGGCGCGATGTCTGTGGTGGCGCTGGCCGAGCGAGGCTGCATGTTCACCAGCCATATCCACTACATGGAGAAGCTGGTCGTGGGCCGCCGGGCGCGGGGCGTGATCGACATCAACATGCCGGTCGAGTGGAACCTGGTCCGGATCGCGAAGGCCGAGGGCCTGCACCCCCGCGACCTCACGGTGATCATCCTGGACCGCGCCCGCAACCGCGGAGTCGTCGAGCAGGTGCGGGCCGTGGGCCCGCGCATCTCCCTGATCTCGGGCGGCGACGTGGCGGCCGCGGTGGCCGCGGCCAACGACCAGCTCACCGGCAAGCACGTCCTGATGGGGAGCGGCGGCGCCACCGAGGGCGTGCTCGCGGCCTGCGCGGTCAAGAGCCTGCGCGGCGACATGCAGGCCAAGTTCCACTTTCGCAACGAATCCGAACGCAAGCTGGTCGCCAAGGAGGGCCACGACCCCGATCGCAGCTTCGGGATCGACGACCTCTGCTCGGGCGAGAACATCTTCTTCGCGGCCACCGGCATCACCACCGGCGACCTGCTGCGCGGTGTGCGCTACGACGAGGAGTACGCCTACACGCACTCCATGGTGCTGCGCTCCAAGTCAGGCACCATCCGGTACGTGGACGCCTACCACGAGAACTCCAAGCTGCGCGAGAACGGGCTCCTGCCCGAGCAGGTGATGCTCAACCACGCTCCTAACAGGGGGGAAGCGCGGGGAAGCGCTGCGCGCGTCCGCGCGTAGGGGGGAGTCCCCCGGTCCTACCCTGAGTGCAGCCCGTACACCGGCCAGGGCCCGGGCATAGGGCGCAGCCGGTCGAACTGGCTCCGCAGCTCGCGGTCGAGAGCGGGCGGCGCGCGGTCCACCAGGACCAGGTACTCGGGTCGCTCCTGGCGGATGAGCGTGATCGAGGCCGCATCTGCCCCAGGCTCCAGCCCGTAGGCGGCGTCGCGCGCGATGTAGCGCCCGGCCTGCCGGCGACCGCTCACCACGTACAGCCAGGGCAGGTCTCCCCAGACCTCCAGCCGGCCCTCCACCTTCATGGCCGCGGCCAGGTCCTCCACATCGGCGGGCCGGCCCGGGAAGGTGTCCGAGTACTGGCGCCAGGTCTCGACCCCGACCAGGCGGTCGTACCAATCCTTGTAGTAGCCGGGCAGCTGCGGCCAGCCGAACGCCGTCCCGTAGGAGGCTTCGGGGAGCGGCCAGCGGGCGAGCAGGAACATCTCCATGCGGGGCAGGAACATGGCCGCCTGCAGGATCAGCACGGCGCCCACGGCGACCGGGGCGACCAGCGCCGGCCGCATCCAGAGCCCGAGCATGACCACCAGGGGCGGCAGCATCTCCAGCGACTGGTGCATGAAGCCGCGCGGGCTGAGGACCGCGCCCACCACCGCCAGCGGCAGCCAGGCGCCCAGTAGCCGGGCCGCGGGCGAGCGCTGCTCGAGGCCGATCCGCAGGCCCGCGAAGAGCCCGGCCCCCAACGGCGCCAGGCGCAGGAGCAGTGCGATGGGGGCCAGCTCGGCGCCGCCGTTGGCCCACCACAGCTCCGCCCGCTCCGAGCCCAGGATCGAGGTGTACGCCGCCCAGGTGCCGGTCAGCTGCAGGGCCAGGAACGCCGCCAGGGCGGCGCCCGCCGCCCCACCCAGCAGGGGCAGCACGCGGAGCGGGCGCCCGGACAGCGTCACGTACCAGGGCAGGCACAGGGCGTCCAGCAGGTAGGTGGGCTGGAAGAGGCCGGCCAGCAGCAGCAGGGCGCCGCCGGCCACCGCGCGCACCGGCCCCCCGCCGATCCCGCAGAGCACGCCGCCGAGCAGGAAGGGCATCCCCATCAGCTCGGTGCCCTGGAGGTCGCCCTCGACCACCGGCAGCGCACAGATCAGCCCGAACATGAGCCCGGTCGGCGCCGGGTGGCCGCCCAGCCGACGCGCGATCAGGAAGACCAAAGCGGTCGAGACCAGGACCTGGAGCGCGAGCACCATCTGCATGCCCGGGTGCCAGGCACCGGTGAGGCCCAGCACCCCGGCCATGAAGTTGTAGGCCAGCGGCTGCAGGTTGCCCCAGACCTGGACGTACAGGCGCTGGCCCTTCAGCATCTCGGTGGCCACCGCCGCCATCAGGCCTTCGTCGTGCGCAAAGCGCGGCTCCCACAAGGAGGGCAGCCGGGCCAGCAGGGTGGCGAGCAGCACCAGCCCCAGCGCCGGCTCCCGGAGCGCGGCTGGGACCCTGCCGGAAACCCTGGCGGGAAGAACCCTCAGGCGGTGCGCACCGCCGCCGCCGCCTGGAGGCCCAGCTCCTCGACGGCCAGCTCCCGCATCTTGTACTTCATGACCTTGCCGCTGATGGTCATCGGCCACGTCTCGGCGCCCGGCATGAACTTCCAGTAGCGGGGAACCTTATAGCGGGCGATCTTGCCCTCGCAGAACTGGGTCATCTGCTCGGCGGTGAGCGCAGCGCCCTCCCGCACCTTGACCCAGGCCATCACCTCTTCGCCGTACTTCTCGCTGGGCACGCCGATGACCTGGACGTCCGACACCTCGGGATGGGTGTAGAGGAACTCCTCGATCTCGCGCGGGTAGATGTTCTCGCCGCCGCGGATGATCATGTCCTTGATCCGGCCCACGATGTTGAGGTAGCCATCTGCGTCCATGGTGGCGAGGTCGCCGGTGTGCATCCAGCGGCCGGCGTCGATCGCCTGTCGGGTCGCCTCGGGGTTGTTCCAGTAGCCGAGCATGACGTTGTAGCCCCGCGTGCAGAGCTCGCCGGTGGCGCCGCGCGACACCACGGCGCCCGACTCCGGATCCACGACCTTGATCTCGACGTGGGGGTGGATGCGGCCCACGGTGCCGGTCTGCTTCTCGAGGGGGTCGTCGAGGGTGGTCTGGGTCGAGACCGGCGAGGTCTCGGTCATGCCGTACATGATCGTGACCTGCGGCATGTGCATCGTGCTCTGCACCTTCTTCATGACCTCGACCGGGCAGGGCGAGCCGGCCATGATCCCGGTCCGCAGCGTGGAGTAGTCGAATTCGGCGAGCTGCGGGTGGTCGAGCTCGGCGATGAACATGGTGGGCACCCCGTATAGCGAGGTGCAGCGCTCGGCCGAGGCCGCCTGCAGCGTCTTCAGGGGATCGAAGTTGTCGTTGGGGATGACCATGGTCGAGCCGTGCGAGGTGCAGGCGAGGTTGCCGAGGACCATCCCGAAGCAGTGGTAGAAGGGCACCGGGATGCAGACCCGGTCCTGCTCGGTGTAGGCGAGCCCCTCGCCGATGAAGTAGCCGTTGTTGAGGATGTTGTGGTGGGAGAGCGTGGCGCCCTTGGGAAAGCCGGTGGTGCCCGACGTGTACTGGATGTTGATCGGGTCGTCGAAGTTGTTGCCCGCCTCGCGCGCCGCGAGCTGGTCCTCACCGACGCCTGAGGCATCGCGCAGCAGCGCTTCCCAGCCGTTCTCCAGAACCAGCGCCTCGCGCAGCTCCGGGCAGCGGGCCTTGACCTCGCCCAGCATCTCGACGTAGCTGGCGCCCCGGTTCTGGGTGGCCAGGATCAGGAAGGAGATCCCGGACTGGTTGAGCGCGTACTCCAGCTCCGACGTCTTGTAGGCCGGGTTGATGTTGACGAGGATGGCGCCGATCCGCGCCGTGGCGTACTGGACGACCACCCACTCGTAGCGGTTGGGCGCCCAGATACCGACCCGGTCGCCCTTCTCCACGCCCCGCGCCATCAGCCCGCGGGCGCACTCGGTGACCTGGTCCCAGAACTCCCGGTAGGTGGCCCGGTATCCCTGGTGGACCACCACCAGGGCCTCGTTGTCCGGGTGGCGCGCGACCGTCCGCTGCAAGTTGGCGCCGATGGTCTCGCCGAGCAGCGGGACCGGGCTGGCGCCGTGCGTGTACGAGAGCGCGGCCATGGCGTCACCTCCTGGGTTTGCTGGGTCCATTGTCGGCTAGAGAACGCCCCGGAAGAAGATCAGGGCCCCGGTCCGCTCAGTCTCCCAGCGCTCGAAGCCGGCGGCCCGGGCGTCAGCCCGCAGTCGGCGCGAGTCGGGAGGCACGAAGAAGCCGCTGAGCCGGGCGGCGCGCACGTTCAAGAGCCAGGGCAGGGGAGCGTCGGCCGTGAGGGTGGTTCCGACCAGCTCGCCACCCGGCTCCAGCACCCGGTGGAACTCGCGCAGTACGTCGCGGTGGTGGGGGATGCAGTGCAGCGAGTTGAAGCAGAGCACGCGGTGGACGCTGGCGTCGGCGATGGGCAGGCGGGTGGCGTCGCCGCGCACCAGCTCCAGGTGGTTGCG
>DATCNF010000215.1:0-1660 GCA_036565325.1 Candidatus Dormiibacterota bacterium
CCCCCAGCCACGCCGCCAGCACGCCGCCCAGGGAGAGCCCGATCACGGTCACCCTCTCGGCCAGCCCGGATGCGGCCGCCAGCGCCGTCTCCGCCGTCTCCACCAGCTCGGGCGCCGTGAGGCGCGCGATGTCCTTGTTGAGGCGGTCGCGCAAGCCGTGGCGGGGATAGCGGGGGATGAGCACGTTGCGGCCGCCGCGGTGCAGCTGAGCGGCGAGCTGCACCCACTGCTGCGGGCAGTTGGTGATCCCGTGCAGGAGGACCGCGGCGTGAGCCGTGCGCCGACCGTGAAGCAGCGCGCGAGAGGCGCACGCCGAGTTCAGGTCGAGGCCGGCGTCCCGCTCTGCAAAGTGCTGCCAGCGCGCGACTCCGTCGGCGTACGGCTCCACGCCGGCCATGCTGCGCCTCGGACAGGCGCCCGTACCATTCGGTCGATGGACTTCGAGCTTTCGGACGAGCAGGCCGCCGTCCGTGAGCTCTGCCGGGACTTCGCCCGGGAGGTGGTCGCCCCGGCAGCCGAGAAGCTGGACCGCGAGCACGCGTTTCCTTACGACATCGTCCGCCAGATGGGAGAGATGGGCCTTTTCGGGCTCCCATTTGCCGAGACCTACGGTGGTGCCGGCGGTGATTTCCTCTCCTACATCCTGGCCATGGAGGAGATCGCCCGCGGCGACGCCGGGGTGGCCATCACGCTGGAGGCGGCGGTCTCGCTGGGGGCAGCCCCGATCCACGATTTCGGCAGCGAGGCGCAGAAGACGGAGCTGCTCCCGGACTTGCTGGCCGGGCGCACGCTCTGGGCCTTCGGCCTGACCGAGCCGGGCGCGGGATCGGACGCCGGCAACACCAGCACCCGCGCCGACCTGGCCGGGGAGGAGTGGGTGATCAACGGCGCCAAGCAGTTCATCACCAACTCGGGGACCCGGATCTCGGCCGGGGTCACCATCACGGCGGTCACGCGACGCCCCGAGGACGGCGCCCGGCGGGGTGAGATCAGCGCCCTACTGGTACCCAGCGGGACGCCTGGCTACAACGTGCTCGAGCCCTACCGCAAGCTGGGCTGGCATTCGTCCGACACCCACCCGCTGGCTTTCGACGACTGCCGGGTCCCCGAGGCCAACCTGCTCGGCAAGCGGGGTGGGGGATATGGGCAATTCCTGCACACCCTCACCGGCGGCCGGATCGCGATCGCGGCCCTGTCCGTGGGTCTGGGGCAGGCCTGCCTGGACGCGGCGCTGGCCTATGCCAACGAGCGCAAGGCGTTCGGCCGCTCGATCGCCCAGTTCCAGGCCATCCAGTTCAAGCTCGCGGACATGGCGATGGAGGTGGAGCTGGCGCGGACCATGGTCTACCGCGCGGCGGTCGAGTACATGCGCGCCAGGAAGACGTCCGGGGACCTGCGCAAGCTGGCTGCGATGGCCAAGCTCTACGCCTCGGAAGCGGCCAAGCGGTGCGCCGACCAGGCGGTGCAGATCCACGGCGGATACGGGTTCATCGAGGACTACCCGGTGGCGCGCTACTGGCGCGACGTCAAGATCAACGAGATCGGTGAGGGCACCTCAGAGGTGCAACGAATCCTGATCGCGCGCTTGCTGGGCTGCTAAAAGTACAAGCCCGCTAGCGTGGCAAGGTTGGCCGGGGTCCCCCCGGCCATGACTTTGTCC
>DATCNF010000216.1:0-2371 GCA_036565325.1 Candidatus Dormiibacterota bacterium
CCACTCCTTGGTCTTCGTGGTCGCCATCGCCGTGTAATGGACGCCATCGGTCGAGATCAGGGTGGCCGCGGGCTTGCCGGTGGTGATCTTGATGCTGGAGCCCACGTAGCCGTCCTCGTCGCCGGCCGCCAGGAACTTGCCGTTGGGCCCGTAGTAGGGCTTGCCGTCGACCTCGACGTAGATCCAGACCTGGTCGGTGGCGCGGACCAGGACCGCCATCGGCCGCACGGCGGAAACCACGGCGGCCGTGGGGGCGACCGAGGGCAGAGGCGCGGGTGAGGCGATCGGCGGCGCGCTCAGCGCCGGCCGGGCAGTCGCCGCGGGCGCGAAGTCCTGGCGCGCGGAATCGATCTCGCGCCAGGCGTAGAGGACGAAGAGACCGGACAGCAGCGCCAGGCCCAGGCCGCCGATCAGGGGTCCGGTCACCACCAGCCGGGGCATGCGTCGCGGGGCCACGCGCCGGATGGAGAGGGAGCCTTCCCCCTCCATCGCCGGCTCCGGCACCTCGGCCGAGATGCCGAGGTAGGCGGCGTAGCCGCGCACGTAGCCCCTCGCGTAGACGGGGCCGGGCAGCGCCTCCAGGTCCCCGCGCTCGATCGCGGCCAGGTGCCCGACCCGGATGCGCGTAGCGGCCGCCACCACCTCCAGGCTGAGGCCGCGCTGCTGCCGCTCGCGAGCGAGAAGATCACCGATGCCATCCCCGGCAGGCTCAGAGCCCTCGAGGACGGCTAGGCTCATTCGAGCCCCAGACGCTCCAGCAATTCGTCGACGTCGGGCAGGTTCATGAGGACCTCGCGCGACTTCGACCCCTGGTAGCCGCCGATCACCCGGTGCTCGGCCAGCATGTCGACGATGCGGCCGGCCCGCGAATAGCCGACGTTGAACTTGCGCTGGACCAGGGACACCGAGGCGCCGCCCTCCGCCGCCACCGCTCGCGCCGCGCGCGCGAACAGCGGGTCGAGGCGGCGCTCGTGGCCACCCTCTTCGTCCGAGATGGGCCCGTGGTGCTGGTCCAGCACCTCCTCCATGAAGCGGGGCTCGCCCTGGGAGCGCCAGAACTTGACCAGCGCCTCGACCTCGGCGTCGCTGACGAAGGCGCCCTGGATGCGGGTCGGCTTACCGGCGTCGACCGGCTGGTAGAGCATGTCGCCGCGACCGAGCAGCTTCTCGGCGCCGCCCTGGTCGAGGATCACGCGGCTGTCGACCTGGGAGCCGACGGCGAACGCGACCCGGGACGGAATGTTGGCCTTGATCAGGCCGGTGATGATGTCGGTCGAGGGCCGCTGGGTGGCGATCACCAGGTGGATGCCGACCGCCCGCGCCAGCTGGGCGATGCGGCAGATCAGCTCCTCGACCTCGCCGGCCGCGACCATCATGAGGTCGGCCAGCTCGTCGATCACGATCACCACGTAGGGCATCGGCTTGGCGCTCTGGGCGACCGCCTTCTCGTTGTAGCTCTGGATGTTGCGCACGCCCTCGTGCGAGAGCAGCTTGTAGCGGCGCTCCATCTCCGCCACGGCCCAGCGCAGCGCGGCCGCCGCCTGGTGGGACTCCACGATCACGGGCACCGCCAGGTGGGGCAGGTTGTTGTAGCCGGAGAGCTCGACCCGCTTGGGGTCGATCATCACCAGCCGCAGCTGGTCGGGCGTGAACTGGAAGAGCAGCGAGCTGATCAGGACATTGATGCAGACGCTCTTGCCCTGCCCGGTGGCGCCCGCGATCAGCAGGTGCGGCATGCGGGTGAGGTCGCCGACCACGGCCTGGCCGCTGACGTCGTTGCCCATGGCCAGCGCGATCTTGTGCCCGCCCAGCTTGAAGGGGTTGGACTCCACCACCTCGCGCAGCGAGACCAGGGACGCCGACTTGTTGGGCACCTCGATCCCGACCGCCGACTTGCCGGGGATCGGCGCCTCGATGCGCAGGGGGGCCGCCGCCAGCGCCAGCTCGAGGTCGTGCTGGAGCGAGACGATCCGCTTCACCGCCACGCCGGCGCCGGGCTGGATCTCGTACTGGGTGACCGCGGGACCCGGGTTGACGCCGATCACGCGAGCCTGGACCCCGAAGGTGGTCAGCGTCTGCTCGATCACGCGCACGTTGCGCTTGATCTCGTCCTGCATCCGCTCCTTGCGCGCGGTGACGCTGTCCAGGAGCCCCGCCGAGGGCAGCTTCCAGTCGACCTTGGGCAGCTCCTCCTCTACGTCGGCGATCACGCGCATTACCGACGCCGGGGGCTCCATGCCCGGCCGCAGATGTGGAGTCGGCTCCGGAACCTCAGCCTCGTCGGTGACCCAGGCGGGCAGGTCGATCGGCGCCGGGGGGGGCCCCTCGGCTGCGACCGGGGCCGGCGGAGTGGGTCCGAGCGGCACCGCCG
>DATCNF010000217.1:0-2498 GCA_036565325.1 Candidatus Dormiibacterota bacterium
GGGGATGGGGGGCTGGGGGACGTGGTGCGGAACGACGCGGGCGGGGACGAGCCCCGGCCCTACGGGAGCTGCGGCCTCCCGTCGGCGCCGATCGGCCAGTGGGGGTTGTGGGCGACCTCCCAGAGATGGCCGTCGGGATCCAGGAAGTAGCCGTTGTAGCCACCCCAATCGGTCCTGGCAGCGGCTCGGGCCAGCATCGCCCCGGCTTCCACCGCGCGCGCCAGGAAGGCGTCGACCTCGGCCGTGCTCTCCAGGTTGACCGCGTAGGCGGCGCCCCGGAAAGCGGGCGGCGGGCCGGCGGTGAGGCCCGCGTCGGCGGCCAGACGGTCGTGGCCCCACAGCCCGAGCAGGCCGCCGGCGGTGTTGAAGAAGCTCACCTCGCCGGGGACCGACGCCGGCGAGAGCGGCCAGCCCAGCGCCTCGTAGAAGGCGGTGCTGCGGGCCACGTCCCGAACGGCCAGCGTGACCAGGCTGACGCGGGCGGTGCTGCTCACGCGACGGGGTCCACGTCGATGCTCCAGCCGCGGCCGCGGGGCTGCAGCAGGCGCGCCCGCTCCAGGCGCTTGCCTTTGAGCGTGATCTGCCAGCGGTATTCCCCGCGCAGCTTGTGGATGAAGGCAGGCGCCGGGCCCAGCATCCGAACCTCGTCGATGCTCTCCCGGACCAGCCCGGCGGCCAGCGCCTCGGCGGCCTCGCGAGCCACGGTCGCCGCCTTCTCGTCGTCCGTGTGCGCGTAGGTCAGGACCGCCAGCGAGCCGAAGGGCGGGAACCCGAAGGCCTGGCGGTAGGGCATCTCGTCCCGGTACAGGGCCGCGTAATCGCCGGCGGCCGCGTGCCGCAGCGCGTAGTGCTCGGGGTTGGAGGTCTGGACCACCACCCGCGAGTGGCGCTGCCCGGGCGCCCGCCCGGCCCGCCCGGCGACCTGGGTGACCAGGGCGAAGGTCGACTCGGCCGAGCGGAAGTCCGGGAAGTGCAGCGGCAGGTCGGCGTCCACCACGCCGACCGCGGTCACGTTGTCGAGGTCGAACCCGCGGGCGACCATCTGGGTGCCCACCAGTATGTCGGCGGCACCGGATTGGAAGCTCTCCCAGATCCGGAAGTAGGACTCGGCGCCGCGCGTGGCATCGCTGTCCAGCCGGGCCACCCGGCTGTTCGGCCACATGCGCTTGGCGAGTCCCTCCAGGCGCTGGGTGCCCATGCCCCGCGCGCTCACGTGGCGGCTGCCGCAGTGGGGGCAGAACTCCGGCTCGGCCTGCGTGAAGCCGCAGTAGTGGCAGTGCAGGCCGCCCAGCTCCGGGTGCTGGACCAGGCTGACCGAGCAGCCCAGGCACTCCACCGACTTGCCGCAATCCCGGCACAGGAGGTAGGTGGCCGCGCCCCGGCGGTTGAGGAAGAGGATGACCTGCTCCCGGGCCCCCAGCGCCCCCTCCACGACCTCGATCAGGCGCCGCGAGAGTGGCAGCCGGTGGCCGCGCTCCACTTCCTCGCGCATGTCGACCAGCTCCACCGGGGCCGGCTCGCCGCGGACCCGACGCGGCAGCCGCGCCAGGGCCAGCCGGCCCGCCTCCGCCTCGGCGTAGGTGGCGACCGTGGGCGTGGCGGTGCCCATGACCAGGCGAGCCCCGGTCAGCTCGGCCATCCGCCGCGCCACCCAGACCGCGTCGTAGCGGGGGGTTCGGTCCTGCTTGTACGAGCTCGAACCCTCTTCGTCGACGCAGATCAGGCCCAGCCGCGGAATTGGGGCGAACACCGCCGAACGGCTCCCGATCACCAGGCGCGCCTCGCCCCGGCGCACCCGCCACCACTCCTGGGCCCGCTCCAGCTCGGTGAGCTGGCTGTGGAGCACCGCCGGGCGCACGCCCAGGCGGCGCGCGATGCCGCCCACCAGCTGCGGGGTCAGCGCGATCTCGGGGACCAGCACCAGCACCCGCAGGTCCTGCTCCAGGGCCGCCCGCGCGGCCTCCATGTAGACCTCGGTCTTGCCGGACCCCGTCACGCCGTGCAGCAGCACCGCGCGCTCGGATGCGATCAGCGCGAGCGCCGCCCGCTGCTCGTCGGTCAGCGGCGGGCCCGCTTCCGGCCCCCCCGCGGTGGCGGCCAGCACCAGCAGCTGGCTGTGCCGGCTCTGCCGTGAGGAAGGCCCCGCGCCGGAGGACTTGCCCCGCCGGATGCGGGGCGGGACCATGGCGCGCAGGACCTCGATCAGGGGGACCCAGTAATGATCGGCGACCTGCCGCGCCAGCTCGACCTGCCAGCCGTGCAGGAGCGCCTCGGGGTCGGAGCGCTCGATCGCCTTGACCTCGATGCCCGGCTCCTCGGTGCCGACCGAGACCACGTAGCCGACGGTCGTGCGGCGTCCGAAAGGCACCCAGACCCGGTGCCCGGGGACCGCCTCCACGCCGTCCGCGACCCGGTAGGTGTAGGTCTCGTGGTCGAGGCTGCGGGCGGCCTCAACCGCAACCTCCGCGTAGCGCATGGTCACCGAGGTTACTCGGCCC
>DATCNF010000218.1:0-11742 GCA_036565325.1 Candidatus Dormiibacterota bacterium
GCCCAGGCCATGGCCACCCCGGCGGCGGCGGCAAGGACAACCAGCACCAGGACCGCGGCGAGCCCGCCGACGGGCAGGCGTGAGCTGGCTGGCGGGTTGGGGATCAAGCAAGGGCCTCCGCGATCGCGAGCGTCAGCCCGCGGGTGGTGTACTCGCGGGCGATTATATCGACGGTCAGGCCCAGCTTCCTCGCCGTCTCTGCGGTGACCGGGCCCATGCAGGCCACGTGCGCCTTCCTGGCCGCGGCCGGCAGCCGCCGCTCCGGGAAGGCGTCGATGAAGTTCACTACCGTCGACGAGCTGGTGAAGGTGATGGCGTCGACCCCCACGTCCGCGAACAGCTCGCGCAGCGCTTCCGCCGAGGCCGGCGGGCAGACCGTTTCGTAGACGGGCAGCAGCTCCACGTCCGCCCCCCGCTCCGCCAGCAGCGCGGGCAGAGCGTCGCGGCCCATCTGCGCGCGCGGCACCAGCACGTGGACGCCGCTCAAGTCCCAGCCGCCGAGCGCCTGCGCCAGTCCCTCGGCCGTGTACTCCCCGGCCACCAGCTCGGGCCGGATGCCCTTGCCTTCGAGGGCGCGCGCAGTCTCAGGCCCGATGGCACAGACCCGGGACGCGGCCAGCGCCCGCGCGTCGTGGCGGACGTCGAACAGCATCTGGAAGAAGATCTCGACCGCGTTGGCCGACGTGAAGACGACCAGGCCCGTCTCCGGCAAGCGCCGAATGGCGGCCCGGGACTGCGCGCCGGCCGGGATCGGGCGGATCTCGATGGTCGGGATCTCCACCACCTGGGCCCCCAGGTCGGCCAGCTGGCGCCGGAAGGCCTCCGCCTGGTGGCGGGCTCGGGTGAGCAGGATGCGGCGGCCGTGCAGTGGGCGCTGGGCCCGGGTGTCGAGCAGCTTCGACATCTCGACGCCGGGCCCGACCACCAGCAGGGCGTCCCCGTCCAGCCCGCGCTCCTCGGCCACTTGGAGCAGCTCGCCCAGGGGTGCGACCAGCCGCCGCTGGCTCGGCGTGCCGGGGTTGACGATGAAGGCGGCGGTCCGCGTGGCCGGCTGCCCGGCGTCGATCAACGCCTTGACCCCATTCTCCCAGAGACCGGCTGCCAGCCTGAGGACGATACTGTCGGCGCCCCCGACCTGGCCCATCTGGACCGAGGTGGCGCGCCCGTTGACGGTGAGCGGCATCCCGCTGAGGGCGGTGGCCGCCGTCTCCGCCACCAGCCCGGGGATGACCTCGAAGTCGAGCGTTGCGTTCTCCAGCGCCATCGCCAACTGGGCGCCGTTGGAAAAGAAGTAGGGGTCGCCGGGATAGAGCACCGCCACCGAGCGGCCATCCCGCACGGCCTGGATCACCTCCTCCGCGCCGCGGAACGGTGCCACGTCGGCGTCCGCGCGGGCCAGCGCCAGGAGACCGGGGGCACAGCCGTCCTGGTGGCGGACGGCGTCGGCCTCGGCGATCGCCTCGCGGGCCTGAAGGGTGATCAGGGCGGGGTGGCCAGGGCCGATGCCCACCAGGCGGACGGGTGTCACAGAAGCCTCTTTATAGCCTCCGGGACACCACGTAGTCGGCCAGGGAGCCGAGGGCCGCCGCCGCCTCGCCGTCCCCGAAGCGGCGCAGCTCCGCCCGCGCCTGTGCCGCCAGCTCGGAGGCTTGCTCCAGCGCCCGCTTCGGCCCCTCCCCCGCGCGCACGCCCTTGACCACCTCGTCGACGGTGCTTGCGCTCAGCTGCTTGCCCTCCGGCAGCAGGTGGTCGAGGCCCTCCGAGAGCATCAGCGGCAGGGTGGCGCTGCCCTCCAGCAGGTCGTGGCCGACCGGCTTGCCGATCTCCGCCTCCTCGCCCGTGTAGTCGAGCACGTCGTCGGCGATCTGGAAGGCCAGGCCGAGGGCCGTGCCATAGCGGCCGAGAGCCTCGCGGGCGGGCGACTCCAGCCCGCCCAGGAGGCCGCCGATCCTGCACGCGGCGGCGAGCAGGGCGGCGGTCTTGCCCTCGATCCGCGTCATGTAGGACTCCAGGCTGGGGTGGTAGTCGCGCAGGGCCGCCTGCTGCTCGAGCTCGGCGGCACAGATCCTCATCACCGCCGCCGCCAGCTCCGAGACCACCTCGGCCAGCCCGGTCCGGCTGGCCTCCAGGTAGGCCCGCGCGAAGTAGTGGTCGCCGACCAGGATCGCGGACTCCGGCCCGGCGCTGGCGGCGGCCGTGGGCCGGCCCCGGCGGGTCGGGGAGCGGTCGATCACGTCGTCGTGGACCAGCGTGGCCGCGTGGGTGAGCTCGACCGCCATGGCGGCCGGCGCCGCCCGGTCGAAGTCGTAGACGCCCAGATGGGCGCTGAGCAGGACCAGCGCCGGCCGCAGCCGCTTGCCGCCGGACGCGAAGAGATCGGCCATGGGGGCCGCCGCCGCTGGGTGGTCGTCGGCGAAGGACGCCCGGATCATGTCCTCGAGCCGGGCCAGGTCGGCCGCTACCGGCCCGAACAGAGTCGCCTCGGCGCCGGCTAGTCCCAGGGGTTGATCTCGCGGATCTCGGGCACCTTCTCGCCGAACACGATCTCGGCCACCTCGTTGAAGCGCTCCGGGATCGAGGTGACCAGGATCTCGTGGTCCGGCGCGGCGTCCCGAGAGGCCCGCATCCGGGCATGGTCGAGGCGTCGCTCCACCATGGCGGCCGTGGTCTGCGCCGAGTCGACCAGCTGGAAGGCGCCCGGGTACACGCGGTCGATGGCCGGCTTGAGCAGCGGGTAGTGCGTGCATCCGAGAACCAGAACGTCCGCGCCCAGCCTGCTGATCTCCGCCAGGTCGCGCTCCAGCGCGCGCTCGGCGCGCGGCGTGTCGGCGTCGCCCGCCTCCACGATCTCGACCAGCTCCGGACATGCCTTCTGGTACACGCCGACCATGGGGTCGAGCTCCTTGATGGCGTGCAGGTACTCCTGGCTGTTGGTCGCACCCTCGGTCGCGATGACCCCCACCAGCCCCTTGCGAGTAGCTTCCACGGCGGCCTGGGCGCCGGGGCCGATGACGCCGATGAGGGGCACGTCGAAGACCTCGCGGGCCTGGTTGAGCGCCGCCGCGGTGGCCGTGTTGCAGGCGATCACGACCATCTTCACGTCGCGCGACTGGAGGTACCGGATGATGTCGAAGGCGAAGCCTCGGACCTCGGTCTGGAAGCGCGGGCCGTACGGGAAATGGAGCAGGTCGGCCACGTAGATGGTGGGCTCCTCCGGCAGTCTCTCCCGGATCGCGCGCAGCACCGTGAGGCCGCCCACGCCGCTGTCGAAGACGCCGATCGGGCGGTCGTCGCCGGCCATCGCCTAAGGCTATGCCCGCTTGTCGGCGACTGTTAGGAAGTCCAGGAGCGCCGCCGCGAACTCGTCGGGCTGGTCCTCCTGGGGGTGGTGACGCGCCCCCTCGATGAGGACCAGGCGCGCGCCCGGGATGCGCTCCGCGAGCACGCGCGAGGCACCCAGGATCCAGGCATCGTCCTGGCTGCCCGTCAGCACCAGGGTGGGCACGCTGATCTGCTCGACCGCGTGCGCGGCGTCGGAAGGCGGGCGCGGCGAAGGCAGGCCGGGACGCTTTCGCTCCAGCACCCGGCGGGCGCGTTTGAGCTGGGTGTCGCCCCCGATCCAGAGCTCGGCGGCGGCCTGCAGCGCGACCTCGACGTCGCCGGCCGAGGTGGCCGCTCGCCAGCGTTCCAGGCGCGCCACGCTCTCGGCGGGCGGCTCTGGCTCGCCGAACCCGGGACCCACCAGGGTCAGCGAGCGCACCAGCTGGGGGCGCTCGATGGCGGTCACGCGCGCGATCCCGGCGCCCATCGAGTTGCCCACCAGGTGCGCGCTGGAGACGCCGGCCGCGGCCATCACTGCAGCCAGGTCGTCGAGCACGTCGTAGTCGGTCTCCGGGTCGGGGGATTCGCCGAAGCCGCGGGCGTCGTAGCGGATGACCTGGTGGGCCACCGCCAGGGCCGGGACGACCAGGTCCCAGGAGCTGGAATCGCTGAGCCCTGAGTGGAGCAGGACGACCGGGGAGCCACTGCCCGCGACCTCGAAGTGGAGGTCGGTCTTCTGAATCAGAGCCGTGGGCTGAGCCGGTAGCCGAGGCCGGGAACGGCCTCGAGGGACACCCCGGAGTCGGTCTTGGAGTCCAGCTTCTTGCGCAGCCTCTGGATGTGGGGGTCGACCGAGTGGTAGTCGACGTCGGCCAGGTAGCCCCAGACCTTCTCCAGGAGCTGGGCGCGGGTGAGGACGCGGCCGGGATTGGCCGCCAGCAGCGCGAGCAGATTGAACTCGGTCATCGTGAGCTTGACCTCGCGGTCGTTGACGCGCACCCGGCGACCCTCGGTGTCGATCTCCACCACCCCCACCGCCAGCACCCCATCGCGCTGCGTCCCGGCCGGCACCATGGAGGCCCGGCGCAGGTGGGCGCCGAGGCGCGCGCTCAGCTCGCGAGCGTCGAAGGGCTTGGTGATGTAGTCGTCAGCGCCCACCTCGAGGCCGACCACGATGTCGACCTTGGAGGTGCGGCCGGTCAGCATCACGATCGGGCTGGAAACACCCTGGCGCCGCATCTCGCGGCAGACCTCGATGCCGCTGATGTCAGGCAGCACCCAATCCAGGAGGACGAGGTCGGGCTCGCTGGCCACGGCCGCCTGCACGCCCTGGCGCCCGGCCGACGCCTCCACGACGTCATAGCCGTCGCGGCGGCACACCTCGCTGACGATGGCACGAATCGAGGCGTCGTCCTCGATCAGGAGCACCTTCCGGCGCTTGCGCGCTGCTTGTGAGCTCAAGGGTCTCAACCCATTATGGGGAGAGACCGGGTTCCGTCTATCTAGCGAAGCCCACCGGACGGCGGGACGACTCCTTCTGCTTGCGCTTGCGCAGCAGCAGGGCCTTCTTGTCGCCGGCGTCGATGATGTCGACCAGGTGCCAATCGTCGTGGGAGGCCTCGCCGAGCTTCTCGGCGATCGTGCCATCGAGCACCTCGGCCAGGCTCACCACGTCGACCCGGTATTCGTATTCGCGCTCCATGGGCGAGTCCACCCGGGGCACAATGGCGCCGGTGCCGGCGGCGGCCGCCGGCTCGTCGTCCGGCTCGTCCGGATCCTCGTCCGGCTCGGGGACGATGATCGGCTCCGGCTCTTCCTCCAAGCGCGGCGGCATTCGAGCGATTCTAGTTAGCCTCCTCGGCGAAGGTGGGCCCGCCCCCGGTTGAGAGTCAGGCGCCGCGCGTTCGGCGGCTCAGCTACTGAGCGGTCCGCGAGCGCGGTCGCCACTGGACGTGGTCGGGCGGCTGCTGGCGGTCCAGGCGCAGGACCTCCGCGCGGCGCGGCTGGCCATCCGCGCCCGCAGCGCCGGTCTCACCGTGGGACATGTCGACCGCGCCCTCACCGCCGACCGCTCGCTGGTGTGCGGCTGGTTGGGACGCGGCACGCTGCACCTGGTACGTGCCGAAGACTACTGGTGGCTGCACGCCCTCACGGCGCCACCGCGGTTCACCGGCAACCGGCGGCGGCTGGGCCAGCTCGAAGTTTCCGGGGAAGTGGCCGAGCGAGCCGTCGCGCTGATCCAGCGCGCGCTGGGTGCCGAGGGGCCGCTGACGCGACCTGAGCTCGCCGAGCGCCTGGCCGTGTACGGCATTCCGACCGCCGGCCAGGTGATGCCGCAGCTCCTCTTCCTGGCGGCTCTGCGCGGGATCGCAGTGCAGGGCCTGATGCGCGGTAAGCGGCAGGCGTTCGTCCTTGCGGCCGACTGGATCGGGGCTGCACTGGCCATCGATCGGGAAGTCGCGCTTGGGGAGCTGGCGCGCCGCTACCTGCGCGGCCACGGTCCGGCCACGGCGGCCGACCTGGCGGCCTGGGCCGGCCTGCCGCTGGGCTCCGTGCGCCAGGGGCTGCGCTGGATCGGAAACCAGCTGGTCGAGCTCCCGGGAGGTTTGCTGGACCTGAAGCGGAGGCCGGCTGCCGCGGAGCCTCCTCAGCCAAGGCTGGTGGCGGCCTTCGACCCTTACCTCCTCGGCTGGCGAGACCGCGCCTTGTTGGGACGGTCGGAAGATCTAGCGGCTGTCTACCCGGGCGGCGGCATGGTGCGCGCAGCCGCCCTGTCCGGAGGCGCGGTCGTGGGCACCTGGAGCCTGCGCGGCGAGTTCCGCTTTCTCTATCGCATGTCCGGACTGGTCGTCAGCGCCTTCGAGGCCGACCTCGCAGACGTCGTCCGTTTCGAGTCGCAGGCTCCGGTTCGTTAACCTCGTCGGTGGCCGCGCGCCGGCCGGCGATGGGTCTCGCCTAACGCGTTCCCGCTGATGGGCCCTACTCCAACCTGTGTTCGGAGGGTCCTTGGCGTTGAACACCTACGCGATCACAGCCGCCTGGATCGGGCTCGCGCTGCTGGCCAGCCTGCTCTCGATCCGCGTCGGGGTCTCGGTGGCGCTGGTCGAGATCGTGGTCGGGGCGGTCGCCGGCAACCTGCCCTACGGTCACGACCTCGTGCAGCAGACCGCGTTCACGAGCTTCCTGGCTGGCGCCGGCTCCATTCTCCTGACGTTCCTGGCCGGCGCCGAGATCGATCCGGTCTCCCTGCGCCGACACCTGCGCGCGAGCCTGGTCATCGGCGCGCTCAGCTTCGCGCTGCCGTTCGCCGGTGCCTTCGCGTTCGCGCTCTGGCTGCTCCACTGGACGCTGGGCGCTGCTGAAATCGCCGGTACTGCGCTGAGCACGACCTCGGTGGCCGTCGTCTACGCAGTGCTGGTCGAGACGGGCCTCAACCGCCAGGACATCGGCAAGCTCATCCTGGCCGCATGTTTTGTCACCGACTTGGGCACGGTGCTGGCCCTGGGCGCGCTGTTCGCGGGCTACGGCCCGCTGCTGGCGATCTTCGTGGGCGCCTGCGTGCTCGTGATTCCCCTGCTGCCCTGGGCGACGCGCCGGGTGATCGCCTGGTTCGGGCATCGCGTCAGCGAGCCGGAGATCAAGTTCCTGCTCTTCGTCCTCTTTGGACTGGGCGGCCTGGCGAATGCCGCCGGCTCGGAAGCCGTGCTGCCCGCATACGTGGCGGGCCTGGTGGTGGCGGGCGTCTTCCTCTCCGATCGCGTCCTGATCGACCGCATGCGGAGCATCGCCTTCGCGCTGCTTACGCCCTTCTTCTTCCTGCGCGCGGGACTCAGCATCTCCGGGGCAGCCCTGGTCTCCGGCGCAGGCGTGATCGCGCTCCTGTTCGGCGTCAAGATGGCTACCAAGTTCGTCGGGGTCTGGCCGTCGGCGGCGCTCTTTGGCGTCTCCGGCCGCGAGCGCAACTACACCACCCTGCTGATGGCGACCGGCTTGACATTCGGCTCCATCTCAGCCCTCTTCGGGCTCAACCATCACCTCGTGGACCAGGCCCAGTACTCGATCCTGGTCACGGTCGTGATCCTCTCGGCATTCGTTCCCACCCTGGTCGCGCAGCGGCTGTTCCAGCCCGAGGGCGTGGACGTCGAAGAGGAGGAGGCGCTGGGCGCGGAGGACGTCGCCATCATTCACCGGCGCCGGTGAAGGCCGGGTGGTGCGGGTGGCAGGATTCGAACCTGCACGCCCGAAGGCCGAGGTTTTTAAGACCTCTGCGGCTGCCGGTTTCGCCACACCCGCGGCTCTGTTGCGGTGATTCTGCCCTAGCGGAAGGGCGCTGACACCTCGTTCAGCCGCGCCAGTGCGACATCGGAGAGCTTGACCTCGAGCGCCCCGGCGCTGTCGACGAGCTGCTCCGGCCGCGAGGCGCCCACGATGGGCGAGGTCACGTCCGGCTGCGCCAGGATCCAGGCGACCGCCACCTGCGCCGGCGTACAGGAGAGCTCGGCGGCCACCTCGCCCACCGCCTCCACCACGTCGAACATGCTCTCGTTCCAGTAGCGCCCCTGGTACATGCGCCCGTAGTCGCCCTGCGCGAAGCGAGACTCAGCGGGCGGCTCCTGCCCTCGCTTGTACTTGCCGGTCAGCATGCCGGCGCCCAGCGGGTTGTACGGCACGACGCCGATGCCGGCCGCGCGGCAAAGCGGGAGCAGGTCGCGCTCGTATACGCGGTTGAGAAGGTTGTAGCGAGGCTGCACCACCGTCACCCGCGCCAGCCGCCGCTCGGCGCCCAGCGCCAGGAACCAGCCCAGCTGCCAGGCCTCGAAGTTGGAGACGCCGATGTAGTGCACCTTGCCGTCGCGAACCAGGCGGTCGAGCGCCTCGAAAGTCTCCTCGTAGGGCGCGCCCAGGTCGGAGTGGTGCAGGTAGAAGATGTCGACGCGATCTGTGCGCAGCCGGCGCAGCGAGGCCTCGCAGGCCTCGATCACGTGCTTGCGCGAGCCGCCTGCGTCATTGGCCGCCGGGCCGACGCGATTGACGCACTTGGTGGCGACCACGAAGCGAGAGCGGCGGCCCTCCAGCCAGCGGCCCACGATCTCCTCTGTGAGGCCCGCGGTCTCGATCGACGCGGGCACTGGATAGACGTCGGCGAGGTCGATGAAGTCGATGCCGAGGTCGGCGGCCTGGTCGAGCACGGCGTGCGCAGCCGGCTCTGCCACCTGGGTGCCGAAGATCATGGTGCCGAGGCAGAGGCGGCTGACGAGGAGACCGCTCGGCCCCAGGCGGATGCTGTCCACGCTCAGCCCTTTCCCGAGTAGTCGAAGAAGCCGCGGCCGGTCTTGCGGCCGAGATGACCGGCGTCGATCTTCTCCTTGAGCACTTTCGGGGCGCCGCGGCCGCCCTCCTGGCGCGCGCGGTCTTCGAGCCCTCCGTAGAAGATGTCGAGGCCGCTGAAGTCGAGGAGCTCGAAGGGGCCCATCGGCCAGTTGAGGCCCATCTTGACGGCGGTGTCGATGTCCTCGGCGCTGGCGTAGCCGCCCTCCAGCAGGCGCATGGCCTCCTCGGCAGCGGCGAACAGGATGCGGTTGACGATGAAGCCGTGGATCTCCTTGTTGATCAGCACCGGCACCCGGTCGATCCTGCGCACGAACTCCATCGCGGTCTCGACCGTCTCGTCAGAGGTCTGGGGCCCGCGGACCACCTCGCAAAGCTGCATGACGGTCACGGGGTGGAAGAAGTGCATGTTGCAGCAGCGGTCGGGGCGGCTGGTCAGCTCGGCCAGGCGCGAGATGGCGATGGTGCTCGAGTTGCTGGCCAGCACTGCGTGCGGTGGCGCGCTGCGCTCCAGCTGTTCGAAGACCTGGCGCTTGACGTCGAGGTTCTCGAACACCGCCTCGATCACCAGGTCGGCCTGGCTCGCAGCACCGGCCAGGTCGGTGCTGGGACGGACCCGCTGCAGCGCCGCCTCGGCCTGCTCCGGCGTCAGGCGTCCCTTCTCCACCCCGCGCGCCACTAGCTTCTGGTTCTGCTCGAGCGCCCGGTCGAGCTGCGCCTGTTCGGCGTCGACCAGGGTGACGTCATAACGGCCGCTGTAGGCGGTCTGGAGCGCGATCTGGGAGCCCATGGTCCCCGCGCCGACAATCACCACGCTGCGCATGTCAGCCATTCAAAATGCGTCCCGTGAAGATCACCATGGACCGCTTCGAAGAGGCGGTCACCGAGGCCATCGATTCCATACCCGACACCTTCCAGCCATATCTCGAGGGTATCGAGTTCGTGGTCGCCGAATCGTCACCCGAGGGCAACCTCGGCCTGTACGAGGGCGCCACCGCCCTCCACCACGACTGGCCGCAGCGGATCACCGTATACAAGCTGCCCCACGAGAAGTCGGCCGACAGCTGGCGCGAGCTGGTGATCGAGATCCGGCGCACGATCCTGCACGAGGTCGGCCACCACTTCGGCATGGAGGAGCACGAGCTCCCCTACTGAAGCCCCCAGTAGGCCCGGTCCCAGAGCACCAGCGGGTCGCCGGGGCCGATCCCGACGGCACCAACCCGGCCGATCACGATCTCGTGGTCGCCCCCCGGGTGAATGTCCTCCACCGTGCACTCGACCCAGGCCAGGGCCCCTTCCAGGATCGGCAGCCCGTTGCCGCCCAGCCGGTGCCCGACCTCTCGCCAGGAGCGGTCGACGGCGGGAGCCTGGCCCGAGAAGCGCTCGGCGAGGAATGCGTGCTGGCGCCCGAGGATGCCGGCGTTGAAGGCGCCGTGCTGGCGGAGGGCGACGCGTGTGAAGGACTGCTGGTCGAGGCAGACCAGCACCAGCGGCGGTTCCAGTGAGAGCGAGGTGAAGCTGGTGGCGGTGAGGCCGCGGAAGGCCTCGCCGTCCTTGGTGCTGATCACCACCACGCCCGCGGGCAGCCGCGCCAGGGCATCGCGGAATGAGGCCGGGCCGGTGGTCACGAACTAAGAATCGGGGATCGCGGCCGCCGGCGTCGCGTGGGGGCGACCGCTCGGCGGACTAAGGCGGGCTCAGCCTGCCGCAACTGATCCTCACCACGGAGGATCCCGGCAGCGCTTCAGCGAGCGCCCAGGACGGGACGCTGCAAGGCGTGGGTCCCCAGCTCAAGGGCAAGCTGAGCGGCGGCGGCTGGCGGAGGCCGGCGAGGGCGCTCGAGTGGGTGCGCTCCCCCAGGCTGAGAAGGCCGAGCCCAAGAAGGGCGGCGACGCAGGACAGGATGCGGAGCTCGTTTCTGATGCCTCCTCAAAGTTCGCCGAGAGGCAGTAAGAATCTCCATAACCCGGCCCTTCGGCCATCAGGGAGGCCGAGCCACCAGGCGGCCGTCCGGCCCCCGCTCCAGGCGCCAGCCGCCTTCGTGCACGAGCCAGTGGTGATGCCCGCACAGCATCGCCAGGTTGGCCTTGTTGGTGGGACCGCCATCGGCCCAATGCCGGAGGTGATGCCCGCTGGTCCAGGCCGGTGGCCGGTCGCAGTCCTGCCAGGCGCAGCCGCGGTCGCGCATCACCAGCACCCGCCGCAGCGCGGGCGGGACGGTGCGTCGGGTGCGTCCGTAATCGAGCAGCTCGCCATCGGAATCGACCGTCACCGGAGTCAGGGAAACAGTCGCAGGCTATGCGGCGCGCGGTTTCCATGTGCACCGGCGGACCCCATTCGAGGTCGGCCGGCGGAGCCCCCGGCTCGCGCTTCAACGTCTCCACCGTGGTGATCATCGAAACGTGCGGCTTGACGCCCGCCACCTGCGGCAGCGCGCCACCGTCCAGCTGGCGCCGGGCCAGCTCGACCAGTGCCTCGGCCCGCCGCTGCGACGGAAAGCGCATGTCGTCGGGGCCCGGTCTCGGCATCAGGGCATTGATTGCGGTCTGCAAGGTGGCGCCCATCTCGGGATCGAGCCGCCCGTCCAGCTCCCAGTTGCCCTTCCAGGTCTCGCTGAGATGGAGGTAGGAGCGCCTGCGCTCCTCATTGGCATCGTCGAGAGCGCCGTCAGGATCGACGGTGTGGCGCAGGTACGCGGTCACGTATCCGAACTTGCCCGCGTTGAGCTCGCGCGCCGCCGGCACCAGGATCGGCTCGGCCCCCGCCACCAGGGCGGTGCCCAGCTGGTCGGCGGTGCGGCAGATGCCGGCGACGTGGGCATAGGTGATGTCGCCGCGAGCAAAGGCGGCGCTGGTCTGGGGCAGCTCGCCGAGCTGGCGGGCGACCGAGACCCGGGTCCGCGCGGCGCCGTTGGAGAGCCGGCAATGACCGCGCAGCCAGGCCACCGTGCTGCAGGAGCCGTCGGCGGCAAAGCCGCGCTCGCGATCGAAGACGGCCAGCCGCCGCGCCCCATGCGCGGCCAGCCGGTCCTGCAGGCGCTGGAGGTCCTGCAGCTCGGCGCCCAATACAAGGGAAACGTCCTCGGCCTCGAGC
>DATCNF010000219.1:0-1594 GCA_036565325.1 Candidatus Dormiibacterota bacterium
GCTCCTTGGTCGCGACCTGGTCGCGGGGCCGCGGCAGGTCGACCGCCACGCTGTCCTCGAGCACGGTCGGCCGCGGCGTCAGGATCAGGATGCGGTCGCCCATGTAGACCGCCTCGTCGATGTCGTGCGTCACGAACAGGATGGTCACGCCAAACCGCCGCCAGACCGACAGCAGCAGGTCCTCGAGGTCGGCCCGCGTCTGCGCGTCGACTGACGCGAAAGGCTCGTCCATGACCAGGATCTGGGGCTGGTAGGCCAGCGCGCGCGCGATCGCCACCCGCTGCTGCATCCCGCCCGACAGCTGCCACGGGTAATGACGCGCAAATTCAGACAGTCCGACCGCCGCCAGCGATTCCGACACCAGGCGGTCGGCCTCGCGCCGCGCCAGCCGCTTGCGGCGCAGGGGAAAGCGCACGTTCTGGTCGACGCGCATCCAGGGGAACAGGGAGCGCCCGTACTCCTGGAACACGAGCGCCATCTGCTCTGGCGGCGCGGTCACCAGCCGGCCGTCCAGCAGCACCTCGCCGGAGGTGGGCGGCAGCAGGCCGCTGACGCACTTGAGCAGCGTGGTCTTGCCACAGCCGGAAGGACCGACGATGCAGATGAACTCGCGCTCGCCGATCTCGAAGCTGAGGTCCTTGATGGCCAGGGTCGCGGCGGCCCCGCGGCCGTAGGCCTTGGCGAGGTGGCGGGCGACCAGCATCAGGCGGCTTCCAGCGCGCTGGCCTGGGCCTCGCGGTGCCAGCGCAGCGCGCGCCGCTCGAGCTCCACGAATCCCGCGTTGAGAGCAAGCCCGAGCAGGCCCAGGAGCAGGATCCCCGACCACATGTCGGGGATCGCGAACGAGCGCTGCGACTGCAGGATGAAGAAGCCGATGCCGTTGGTGCTGGCCTCCATCTCGCTGATCACCATCAGGATCAGGGCCAGCGCGACCGCGGTGCGCATGCCCGCGAAGATGCGCGGGCTGGCCGCCGGCAGCACCACCGAGAACAGCCGCGCAACTGGGCCGATCCGGTAGACGCGCGCGGTCTCGCGCAGCGTGGGATCGATGCTGCGCACGCCGTCGATGGTGTTGAGCAGCACGGGCCAGACGCACCCGATCGCGATCACGAAGACCTTGAACTGGGGGCCGATGCCGAAGGTGAGGATGGCGAAGGGGATCAGCACCGGCGGCGGGATCGCGCGCAGGAACTCGACGGGCGGTCCCGCAGCCCAGCGCACGGGGCGGAAGGACCCGATCAGCGTTCCCACGGCGACGCCGCCCAGCACCGCCAGCGCGTAGCCCGCCAGCATCCGCTCCAGGCTCGGCACCACGTCGCTGGTGACCCGCGCGAACAGCCAGTTGGCGCGGAACGACGCCAGGATGTCGGTCAGCGGCGGGAAGAAGAAGTTCTCCGCGCGCGCCGACCAGAGCCCCCAGGCCAGCAGCACCAACGCCGGCACCACGAGCTGCAGGGCGAGGTCGCGCAGGCGCTTCACGCCGCGGCGTCCAGCCGCTGGGCGGGATGCCAGCGCAGCGCCCACGCCTCCAGGCGCGCGAAAGCCGCGTTGAGGGTCAAGCCGAGCAGCCCTGCGACCGCGATCAGCGCGTACA
>DATCNF010000220.1:0-1660 GCA_036565325.1 Candidatus Dormiibacterota bacterium
GCCAGAGTGTGAGCAAGGAGAATCCGAAGCCCGCGATCTCCACCGCGTAGGTGACCGGCAGCCCCAGCCCGGCGATCATCACCCCGCCCAGGGCGGGGCCCAGGATCATGCCCGCAGTGCTGCGCAGGCTGCTGAGAGCACCGGCGGCGGCCAGCTCGTCCCGGTCGACCAGCCGGGGCAGCAGCGCGTCCAGGGAGGGCCGCTGCATGGCGTAGACGGCGTTGCGGAAGAACTCGACCACGAAGATCACCGCCAGCAGGGGCCGCGCCTGCACGGAGTTGGCGGCCAGGACCGCCGCCGTGAGCATCATCCCGGCCCCGCACAGGAGCACCATCCGGCGCCGGTCGTGGGCGTCGGCGTAGGCGCCGCCGATGAGCCCCAGGGTGACCAGCGGCACGAACGCCACCAGCTCCAGGGCGCCCACCGCCAGCGTCGAGTGCGACAGCTGGTAGACCTGGTAGGGCACGGCGACCGAGGTGACCATCGAGCCGAAGAAGGCCACCGCCTGCCCGATCCAGAGCAGGCGGAAGTCGCGGTGCCGGCGCAGGGGCCGGGTGTCGATGGTGGCCAGCCGCAGCACGCGCGCCCAGACCGCGGGGGCACGCGGAGGAGCGGTCTCGGGGCTCGGGGTCAGGGCCACGGCCTGAGTAGGCTAGCGGCGGCAGCGAAGCGTGCGAGCGCCGGCGCCGGAACGCTTCTGCAGGGCCCCAACCGTTCGAGCGCCGGCGCTCGGCGTTAGGGCGACCGCGGCGCCGGGTTGGTCGGGCGGGGGAGATTCGAACTCCCGGTCTCCTGCTCCCAAAGCAGGCGCTTTGCCAGGCTAAGCCACCGCCCGATTGTTGAATTTGGCCGTTTCGCCTGCTACGGGACTGGCGACGTGGTGAGTCGCCTGCTACTAACAGTGAGATGCAGCGCCAATTCTAGGTTGAGCCGCGCCGGGCGCCGATCTCGGGCCTGATGCCGGTGGCGGGCGTGGCGGTGGCGGCGTGCACCGGCAAGTCGGCGTGGCGCGCTTCCAGACGACCTATCCCGGCTGGTACATGGGCCGCGCCGTGCACTTCCACTTCAAGGTCAAGCTCGGCTCGGACGGTGCGGCAGCTGCGTCGGGACTTTCAGCGTTGGGCTGCAGGCCGGATAGCCGACCGAGGGCGGGGGCAAGTCCCGCCTCTACGTCCGGCTGATCAGGTCCTGGGTCCAGCTGGTGAGGAGCGACGCAAGGCTGCCGTTGATCCCCTTCCCGGCCTGCGACGAGACCTGGTTCAGGTACGTGTACAGCAGGCCCTTGGCGGTCACGTTGTCGCCGCGCGCGTAGGCCGCCTGGGCCGCCTGCAGCTTGGTCACCATGGCGTTCGTGTTGCAGGTGATCTGGCCGCTTGCCACACCGTCGCTCATGGCCTTGATCAGGCCGCCGGCGGTGGCGTGGACCTGGAAGGTCACGGTGGTCGAGGTCTGGTTGCCCAGGCTGTCGACCGCCGTCACCACGATTTTGTGGGTGCCGGCGACCAGGGTGTCGAGGTTGATCGAGGCACCGCTCACCAGGGCCCAGGTGCTGTCGAGGCTGGCGGTCGCCTGGCAGCCGTCGACGTCGGCGCACGAGTAGGTGAAGGTCAGGCTCTGGCCGACGTCGTACACCCCGTTGGTCCCGCTGCCGCTGAGCGAG
>DATCNF010000221.1:0-11765 GCA_036565325.1 Candidatus Dormiibacterota bacterium
GCATCAGGTCCCGCAGGCCGGGCACCCCGGCCGAGTGGATGACCTGCGCGCCCGCCTGCTTGCCCAGCCCGATGGCGGCCATCTTGGCCAGGCCGCTCTCCCAGCGGCCGCGGAAGTCGGTGTGCGGCTTGACGCGGGCGACCAGGAAGACGGCGCCGGCCTGCGCCGCCAGCGCGTCGGTGTGGATGGGCAGGCCGTCCAGCTCGCCGACCACCCGGGTCGCCATGCTCGCCCGCACCGGAGCCCCCACGCGCGCCTCGGTCACGCCGTAGCCGGCCAGCACCTGGGCCTGGCCCTCGGCCGTGGCCGAGCCGTGGCTGCCCATGGCGGGCACGATGAAGGGGTCCCAGCCCGCCGCCCGCAGCGCGCGCACCGCGCCCCGCACCAGCGCCTCCAGGTTGGCCACGCCCCGGCTGCCGACGCCGACCGCGACCGGACCGGGCGCGCGGCCCGCAGCGCGCAGCACCGCGGCCACCTCCCGCTCGGCAGCCCCTTCGGGGTCGCTCTCCACGGGGGCCTCGAAGATCTGGCGCATCAGGCCCACCCGCGGCACCTTGTGCGCCGCCAGCAGCTGTCCGGTCAGCGCGGCCAGGGAGTCAGGTCCCGGGACGTCGGACACGTGCGCAGTGTTCCACGAATCGCCGCTAGGATCGAAGGCGCATGGTCACCAACGTTCTGATCTTCGGGGCCGCCTTCCTGGGCTCCGGCGTGGAATCGGTCGAGGCCCTGACGATCGTGCTGGCGGTCGGCCTGACGCGCGGCTGGCGCTCTCCGCTGGCGGGCGCGGCGGCGGCGGCGCTGATCCTGGTCGTCCTGGTCGCCGCCTTCGGCCAGGTCCTGGTGGCGGTGGTGCCGGACTGGCTGCTCAAGCTGGCGATCGGGTCGCTGATCCTGCTCTTCGGCCTGCGCTGGCTGCACAAGGCCGTGCTCCGTTCGGCGGGCGTGATCGCGCAGCACGATGAGGGCGAGGCCTTCCAGGAGACGGTGGCCGGGCTCCAGGGCGCCACCGACTGGATCGGCTTCCTGATCTCCTTCAAGGGCGTCCTCCTGGAGGGCCTGGAAGTCGCCTTCATCGTCTTCGGCGTCGGGTCCAGCGCCCACAACATGACGCTGGCGGCGGCCGGCGGGATCGCGGCAGTGTTCGCGGTCACCGCCCTCGGCGCCGCGCTCCGCAAGCCCCTGACCCGGGTCCCGGAGAACCTGATGAAGTACGTGGTGGGCGTGCTCCTCTCCAGCCTGGGCACCTTCTGGGCCGCCGAGGGGATGGGCATCAGCTGGCCTCTCGACTTTGCGGCCATCCTCGGCATCGCCGCCTTCTACGTGCTCGCCTCGCAGGTCGCCGTGACGCTGATCCGCGGCGGCGCCCGGCGCCCGGTGCCGGCATGAAGGCGCTGCGCGCGGCCGTCCGCGAGGTGGTCGGCCTGTTCGTCGCCGACTGGTGGCAGACGCTGGTGATCGTGCTCATCCTGGGTGCCGGCTGGGCGGTCGCGGTGGCCACCCACAGCGCGGTCGCCGGCGGGGTCCTGCTGCTGCTCCTGGGCTCACAGCTCGTCTACTTCACGGCGGCCGAGGCGCGCCGTCGGCGCCGGGCCTAACTCTCCGGGAAGCGCTTCCTCAGCCAGTTCACGATCTGCTCCAGCGGCGTGCCCGGCGTGAAGATCTCGGCCACGCCCTGCTTCTTGAGCTCGGTGATGTCCTCCTCGGGGACGATGCCGCCGCCGAAGACGGTGATGTCCGTGGCCTCGCGCTTCTTCAGCTCCTCCATGACGGCCGGGAAGAGCGTCATGTGGGCGCCGGAGTGCAGCGAGAGCCCGATCACCTGCGCGTCCTCCTGCAGCGCCGCCTCCACGACCATGGCCGGCGTCTGCCGGAGACCGGTGTAGATCACCTCGAAGCCGGCGTCGCGCAGGGCGCGGGCGACCACCTTCACGCCGCGGTCGTGCCCGTCGAGCCCGACCTTGGCGAGGACGATGCGGAGCGGCTTGGCCGGCGCCCGCGTCGCCACCTCTAGATGATCGCCTTCTCGGTGTAGAGGCCGAAGACGTCCACCATGGTGCCCATGATCTCGCCCTCGGTGGCGTAGGCGCGCACCGCGTCGACGATGTGCGGCATCAGGTTCTCGCGCGGCGACTGCGCGGCCTTGCGCAGGCTCTCCAGCGCCCTGGCGTGCTTGGCGGCGTCGCGCTGGCGGCGCACCTCGCGCACCCGCTCCACCTGCTCCTGCTCCGCCTGCGGGCTGATGCGGAGGATCTGGAGCGGCTCCTCGTCCTCGTTGACGAAGTCGTTGACGCCGACGATGACACGCTGCTTCTGCTCCAGCTCGGTCTGGTAGCGGAAGGCGGCGTCGGCGATCTCCTTCTGGAAGAAGCCGGCCTCGATGGCCGGGATGACGCCCCCGTGCTCGTCGATGCGCTTGAAGTAGGCCTCGGCCTCCTCCTCCATCCGGTTGGTCAGCGCCTCCATGAAGTAGGAGCCGCCGAGCGGGTCGACGGTGTTGGCGGTGCCGGTCTCGTAGGCCAGCATCTGCTGCGTGCGCAGCGCGATGCGGGCGGAGCGATCGGTGGGCAGCGCCAGCACCTCGTCCATGGCATTGGTGTGCAGCGACTGGGTCCCGCCCAGGACCGCCGCCAGCGCCTCCACGGCGGTACGGGCGATGTTGAGCTCCGGCTGCTGGGCAGTGAGCGAGACACCGGCGGTCTGGGTGTGAAAGCGCAGCTGCCAGGAGCGCGGGTCCTGGGCGCCGTAGCGCTCGCGCATATGACGCGCCCAGATCCGGCGCGCGGCGCGGAACTTGGCGATCTCCTCGAAGAAGTCGATGTGGGCGTCGAAGAAGAACGACAGCCGGGGCGCAAAGTCGTCGACCTTCATCCCACGCTCGATGCAGGCGTCGACGTACGCGAAGCCGTCGGCGAGTGTGAACGCGAGCTCCTGCGCCGCCGTCGAACCGGCCTCCCGGATGTGGTACCCGGAGACGGAAACCGTGTTCCAGCGCGGCACCTCGCGCGCGCAGTACTCGATGCTGTCGATCACCAGGCGCATCGAGGGCTCGGGCGGGAAGATGTACTCCTTCTGGGCGATGTACTCCTTGAGGATGTCGTTCTGGAGCGTGCCGCCGACCCGGTCCCAGCTCACGCCCTGCTTCTCGGCCACCACCAGGTACATGGCGAGCAGGATGGCGGCCGGAGAGTTGATGGTCATCGAGGAGGTGACCTGGTCGAGCGGGATCCCGTCCAGCAGCGTCTCCATGTCGGCCAGTGAGTCGATCGCCACCCCGCAGTGGCCGATCTCACCGCGCGAGGTGGGCGCGTCCGAGTCCTGGCCCATCAGGGTGGGCATGTCAAAGGCCACCGAGAGGCCGGTCTGGCCGTTCTTCAGCAGGTACTTGTAGCGGGCGTTGGTCTCCTTGGCGGTCGCGAAGCCGGAGAACTGGCGCATGGTCCAGAGCCGGCCGCGATAGCCGGTGGGGTGGATCCCGCGCGTGTAGGGGTACTGGCCCGGCAGCTCCTCCTCGAGGTCCTTGGTGGCTTCCGAGGTGTAGAGGGGGTCGATCGGGATGCCCGAGATGGTCGAGGTCTCGATGCCGTCGTCACGCTTGTCGGCCGCGTCGTAGGCCTCCTGCCAGGCTGCAGGGTCGGCATATTTGACCCTCATTCCGGTCTCATCTTAGATCGAGCCCTGGCGGCCCTCGGCACCAGTGCCTCCCCTTCGGTGGTCAGGATCTCCTCGGCCGCGGCATAGGGGATGCGGTCCGCGAGCAATCGTTGCGAGAGGTCCGTGTCCTCCTCCAGCAGCTTGCGCGCCTGGCGCCGGGCCCACTCGCCGACCAGGTCCGCCGCCTCGTCCTTGAGCCGGGCGGCGGCGCGCTCGTCGGCCTCGCCGGTCGATTCCAGGTGGTGGCGGTGGCGCTCGACGGCATCCAGCAGCTCGTCCAGGCCCTCGCCGCGGGCAGCCACGGTCATCACGATGGGCGGCTTCCAGGAGAGCCGGGGGCCCATGTTCAACATCGAGCGCACCTCCTGCGCCACCTTCTGGGCCCCCGGCAGGTCGGCCTTGTTCACGGCGTAGATGTCGGCGATCTCCATGATCCCGGCCTTGATCATCTGCACCCCATCGCCGAGCCCCGGGGTCAGCACCACCACCGTGGTGTCGGCCACGGCCGCCACCTCCAGCTCCGATTGCCCGACGCCCACCGTCTCCAGCAGCACGTAGTCGAAGCCGAAGGTCCCCAGCAGCCGGATCGCCTCCCGGCTGGCCGCGGAGAGCCCGCCCAGGTGGCCGCGGGCGCCCATCGACCGGATGTACACGCCCTGGTCGAGGGCGTGCCGCTGCATCCGGATCCGGTCGCCGAGGATCGCCCCCCCGCTGTAGGGCGAGTTGGGGTCGACCGCCAGGACGCCCACCTTCTGCTCGCGGCTGCGGAGCAGGGTGACCAGCGCGTCGACCAGGGTCGACTTGCCGGTGCCGGGCGCACCCGTGAAGCCGAGGACGCGCGGCCGCCGGAACTGGTCGCGCAGCTGCTCGAGGAGGTGCCGCACGGAGGGATCTCGCTGTTCGACCAGGCTGATGGCGCGGGCCAGGCCCCGGACGTTGCCGGCTCGGAACTCCGCCGCGAGATCGCGGCTCAAGCTAGATCGCGCTCAAGCTAGCCGGTCCCGTAGAAGCGGTTGTGGTAGTCCTGGCCGAGCTCGACCACGAAACCGTCGGTGATCGCACCCTGCGCGACGGGCTGCAGGGTGGCGCCCGGGGAGGGCAGGGCGACCGGCTCCACGGGCGCCTGGAAATAGGTGGACAGCCAGTTGGAGGTCCCGGGGTCGGCACCGCCCGTGTAATCCAGGATCACCGTATGGGCGGCCGGCGCCAGGTTCGCAGGAAGCGGGTCGGCCAGGTTGAACCCGAAAGGCCGCAGCGAGTTGACCGTGCGGTCGTCGATGTCCGCCGGCCCCCGGGTGGCGTTGAGGATCTGGACGTGGGCGCGCTCGGCCGTGACGCGGGGATCCACCAGGTCGTGTGCCAGGTAGTTGTGGATGAAGTTGAAGCTGGGATCGATCGCGCAGAGCAGGTAGGCGGTGGGGTCGCCGCAGGTGCCGTCCTGCTGGTAGTACTCCTGGAGCAGGTCGGTGTTGGTGAGGGCGATCTTGACGAACGCGCTGTCCGGCAGCTTGCCGCCCCAGTTGTAGAGCGACTGGATGTCGTTGACGGTGAGGTCCGTCTTCACGTTGTTCTGGATGGCGCTCATCAGGCTGTCCAGGTTGAGGATGGCGTTGACCGACACCGCCTTCTTGCGAATCGCGTTGACGATCGTCTGCTGGCGCTTGGCGCGAGCGAAGTCGGTCGCCTGCTCGGGCTCGCTGGCGTCGCGTGAGCGGGCGATCTCCAGCGCCTGCTCGCCGTTGACGTGCAGGTCGCCGGCCGGGAAGTGAATTCCGGCGCCCGGCGGACAGTCGTAGCCGACCGGCACCCCGTGGTTGATGTAGCCGTTTTGGTAGTCGGGGTAGTGGCAGTCGTCGAGCGGTGTGTCGAGATGGATGTCGACCCCGTTGAGGGCGTCGACGGCGTCGCGGAAGGCCACGAAGTCGACCGTGATGTAGCGGTCGAAGTGGATGCCGGTCACGTTCTCCACGACCGCTTCCGCCAGGTGGCCGCCCCCATCCCGGCCCTGGTACTCGGGCTGCTTGCAGCAGGGGAAGAGCTCGCCGTCCTTCCACTCCCCGACCTCGTTGGCGGTGTTGATCTTGTTCTCGTATGTCCGCCCGTCGGTCCAGGCCTGGATCTTCACCCAGGTGTCCCGCGGCACCGAGATCTGCACGACCCGCTTGGTGGCGGGGTCGAGGGTGATGGCCATGATGGTGTCGCTCAGGTAGGGGGCGTCGTTCTCCTGGCCCCCCACCCCCAGCACCAGGATGTTCACGGGCTGGTTGTTCTGCAGCTTGTAGGCCACGCTGCCGGGCGCCGGCTGGATCGCCTGCTGGACGATCTTCACGACATCCCCGGCGTTCTGGCCGGTGAGCGTGTGGACGAAGTTGACGGTCCGCACGACCACGACGCTGGCGCCGAACATCACCCCCAGCAGGAAGACCACGGCGATCACCGAAACGGACCTGGAAAGACGGGTGGTGTAGCTGTAGCGCGAGCGCCGGGCCCGGGGCCGGGCTCGAGACATGCGCCTTAGATTTTACGGGCGCCCGGGAATATGCCTAGCCCTGGCCCGCCCAGCGCAGCGCGTAGTCGCGCCCCAGGACCACCACCACCCCATCCCCGGTCGGCGCCACGCCGGTGGCCGGCGAGGGCGTGCCCGGGGTCACCACGGTGGCGCCGAAGTAGCCGGCCAACCACTGGGCCGTCTTCGGGTACTTGCCCCCCGAGAGGTCGTAGACATAGCTGCCCGCCTGGGCCCGGCGCCGCAGCGGTGACTCGACCTGGAAGCCGAGCGGCTTGAGCACGTTGCCCACCCGCAAGCTGAGGTCCTCGATCCCCAAGCTGGCGTTGTCCACCCTCACCGGCGCCTTCTCCGCCGCCACCTTGGCGTCCACGAAGAGGTTGTGGAAGAAGGTGTGCATGGTCCGGAAGGATGGATCCAGGGGGCAGAGCACGTCGGCGTAGTAGTCGGCGCAGCTGCCGCGCTGCATGTAGAAGCGCTGGACGAGGTCGTCCTGGGTGATCCCGAAGTGGCCGATCGAGGTGTCCGGAAGCTTCCCCGCGAAGGTGTAGAGGGCGTTGATGTCGCTCAGGTCGAGGCTGCTCACGAAGTTCTTCTGGAGCGCGTCCATGAGCTGCGGAGCGCGCTCCAGCGCGTTCACGGCGTTCGCCTTCTTGCGGATCGCATTCAGGAGCATCTGCTGCCGGCGGGCACGGCCGAAGTCGGTCGCCTGCTCCGGCTCGGCCGCCTTGCGAGAGCGGGCGATCTCCAGCGCCTGCTCCCCGTTCACGTTCTGACAGCCGGCGGGAAAGTGGATGCCGCCCTTGATGTAGCCGTTGTGGTAGTCCGGGTACTGCAGGTCGTCGAGCGGGGTGTCGAGGCAGGCCTGGACACCCCCCAGCGCGTTGACGACGTCGCGGAAGGCCTTGAAGTCCACGGCCACGAAGCCGTCGAACTGGAGGCCGGTGACCTTGGAGACGGTGGCCATGGCCAGGCGGCCGCCCCCGGTCTTGCCTCGGTACTCCGAGCGCTTGCCTGGCCAGCTGGAATCGTCCTGGCCGATCTCATAGGCGACGTTGATCTTCTGGAACTCGCTCTTGGCGGTCCCGTAGTCGATGTTGACCATCAGGTCCCGGGGGACCGAGACCTGCATCGCCCGGTGGTTGGCGGGGTCGATCGCCAGCACCATGAGCGTGTCCGTGAGGTAGGGGGCGTCGTTCTCGGCGCCTCCGTAGCCCAGCATCAGGATGTTGACCTGCTGGCCGTGCTGCAGCTTGTAGGGGATCGAGCCCGCGGGGGGGTCGACCTGCTTGCTGAGGGTGGCCGGGGAGACGTTGCCGACGCTCTGCAGGAAGTCGGCCAGCCGGACCCCGCCCAGCAGCAGGCCGGCCAGCACTCCGCCCAGCAGGAGCAGGCCCAGGACCGCGCGCCAGCGGCGGCGCGGCGAGTACTGGGAGCGCCGGGCGCGCATGCGGACGCGCTCGGCCGCGGATTGTGAGCTCACGTGTTCTTCAACGGTGGTCTAGTACAAAAGGTTATGACGATACTGTGGCGTTTGCTATGACGGAACGGAGAAGCCGCGCGGGCTAGGATAACCCGCGCGGCTCCCGCCGGTGCTTATCCGCCGCTGCGCGAGCTCGCGGCGGCGGCGATGATCACGACGATCACGTAGAGGACGACGAGCACCAGCTCGACCATCCCGATGATGCCCATCACGAACCCGGCCGTGGCCATCCCGGACCCGCCGAGGGTGCCACCGCTGGCCTTGATCCGGTTCCGGGAAGCGTTGCCGATGAAGAAGGCGACTGGCGCCACCAGGCCGCAGCAGACCAGCCCCACGATCCCCAGGATCATCGCCAGCGTGGCCTGCGAGTCGTTCGGCGGGGCCGCCATGGCACCGCCCGAGTACGCGCCCGGCGGTGGCTGGTAGCCCCCAGGCGCGGGCGGTGGCTGGTACGTCCCCCCCATCGGCGGCGGCGGCTGGTACGACGGAGCAGGGGGCCCGGGGGACGGCGGCGGCGGCTGCTGGTCCGGCGGCTGCCCGCCTCCGGGCGGCTGCCAGCCACCCGGGGGCGGCGGCGGCGGTGGCTGTTCGCTCATGCGTTTCCTCCTGAAGGAGCTAGACGGCGGGTGCCGCGGGCTGAGGCGGGGGCAGCTGTTGGGCGGCCGACTGGCGCTCGTAGACGGCGACCACGGCGGCCATCACGGCGTAGCCGTAGGCGATGGTCAGGTAGAGGCCGACGCCGCAGAGGATGCTGCCGATCGACCCGATCAGATGGCCGACCAGGATGAAGAGGCCGGCAAAGAGGGTTGACGAGGGATTGCTGCGGGCCATCGCGAAGACCTGCGGGAAGTTGATGCCGCCCCCGAAGCCGCCGCGCTGGGTGGCGACGATGATGGGGGCCATCAGGAAGTAGAAGGCGATGCCGGCCACGATCAGGATCCCGTAGGCGAGGACGATCAGCAAGGCGCCGAGCCCGCTCAGCACGCCCACGTTGTTGTTGCTCCCCGCCGCGGCCAGGAGGAAACCGATGAACACGACGATGCCGAACACGACCGCGCACGCGATCCCATAGACCAGGAAGACCAGGAAGAGGGTGACCCCGCGGCCGAGGTGTGCGAACCCGGCGCCGGGCAGCTCCCGGCGGCCGTTGCGGAGGTTCTCGAGCGCCGCCAGCATCCACCCGAGGAGCGCGATCGCCCCGACGATGGGGATGATCGTGATCAGGCTTTGGACAATGATCTTGCTGATCCACTGCGGATCCTTGGTGGGCCAACCGATGCTGTCGCTGTAGTCGTTCAAAGCGAGCGCATGTTATCGGTTACCGATCGCGCTGAACAGAGTGCGTTTTCGGCTAGCGCAGCAGGGCCCGGCTGATGACGACTCTCTGGATTTGGTTCGTGCCCTCGTAAATCTGCGTGATCTTGGCATCCCGCATGTAGCGCTCGACGGGGTAATCGGTGATGTAACCGTAGCCGCCCAGGATCTGCACGCAGTCGGTGGTGACCTTCATCGCCATGTCGGAGGCGAACATCTTGGCCATGGCCGCGATCTTGGTCAGGTCGGGGGCCTTCTGGTCGACCTTGGTGGCGGCGAGGTACACCAGCTGGCGTGCGGCCTCGATCTGGGTCGCCATGTCGGCGAGCATGAACTGGATGCCCTGGAAGGCGGCGATCGGCTGGCCGAACTGCCGGCGCTCCTTGGCGTAGCCGAGCGCGTACTCGAAAGCCCCCTCGGCGATGCCCAGCGCCTGGGCCCCGATCCCCGGCCGCGACCGGTCGAGCACTGCGAGCGCGATCTTGAAGCCCTGCCCCTCCTCGCCCAGGCGATTGGCGGCGGGCACCCGCACCTCGTCGAAGGCCAGCTGGGCGGTGGGTGAGCCCCGGATGCCGAGCTTGTGCTCGAGCTTGAGCACCGACCAGGGGCTCTTCTCCTTCTCCAGCACGAAGGCCGAGATCCCCTTGGCGCCGCCCTCGGGAGCGGTGCGCGCGAAGACCACCAGCGTCTCGGCCACCCCACCATGGGTGATGAAGATCTTGCCGCCGTTGAGGACGTACTCGTCGCCGTAGCGCTTGGCGGTCGTCTTCATGGCCGCCGCGTCCGAGCCCGAGTCGGCCTCGCTGAGCGCGTAGGCGGCCACTCGCCCCTGGGCCAGCGGCGGGCAGAGCCGCTTCTTCTGCTCCTCGCTCCCGGCCAGCAGGATCGGGTAGGAGCCGAGGGATTGCACGCCCAGGATCAGCGAGCTCGTGGTGCACGCCTTGGCGATCTCCTCGGTGGCCATGCAGATCGCCACGCTGGAGCCGCTGACCCCGCCGTACTCCTCGGGGAAGGGGATGGCCAGGACGCCGTTCTCGGCGAACAGCTTGTGGATGTCCGCCGGGTACTCCGCCTTCTCGTCTATCTCGGCCGCCCGCGGTGCGACCTTGCCCTGCACGATCTCGCGCACGCCGTCGCGGAGTGCCTGGACCTCTTCCGGGAATTCGAAGTTCACGTCGATTCCGATTATCCGTTCCGGAGCAGCTCGCGAGCGATGACCACCCGCTGGATCTGGTTCGAGCCCTCGTAGATCTGAAGCGCCTTGGCGTCCCGGAAATGGCGCTCGAAGGGGTAGTCGTTGACATAGCCGTAACCGCCGGCCAGCTGCACGCAGTCGATGGCGATGTCCATGGCGGCGTCGGTCGCGAAGAGCTTGGCCATCGAGGCCTCGCGCGTGAAGGGCTTCCCGGCGGAGCAGAGCGCGGCGGCGTGGTAGGTCATCTGGCGCGCCGCGGTCAGGCGGGTTGCCATGTCCGCGAGCATGAACCCGACGCCCTGGAACGAGGCCACCGCCCGCCCGAATTGATGGCGCTGCCGGGTGTGCTCGGTCGCCTCCGCGAGCGCGGCCTCGGAGATGCCCAGCGCCTGGCCCGAGATCCCGATCCGCCCCGAGTCCAGCGCCCGCATGGCGACCTGGAAGCCCTTGCCCTCGGCGTGGAGCAGGCCGGCCGCCGGCACCCGCACCTCCTCCAACACCAGCTCGCCGGTGGGCGAGCCGTTGAGGCCCATCTTCTTGAAGACCTGGCCGACCTTGAGGCCCTCGGCGTCGGCGGGCACGATGAAGGCGCTGACCCCCGCCGCCTTCTCGCCGCCGGTGCGGGCGAAGACGATGTACATGCCCGCCCGGCCGACGTTGGTGATGAAGACCTTGGTGCCGCTCAGCACGTACTCGTCGCCGAAGCGCCGGGCAGTGGTCTGGAGGGCCGCCGCGTCGGAGCCGGAGCCGGGCTCGGTCAACGCGAAGGCGCCCAGGATCTCGCCCGAGGCCAGCGGCGGCAGCCAGCGCCGCTTCTGCTCGTCGCTGCCGAAGAGCAGGATCGGCTCGCAGGCCACCGAGTTGTGGACATCGACGATCACCGCCGTGCTCGCGCAGGCGACGGCCAGCTCTTCGATGCAGAGCGTGAAGGCGAGGTGGTCGAGACCCGCACCGCCGTACTCGGGTGGCACCAGGATGCCCAGCAGGTCGAGGTCTCGCGCCCCCGCGATCGCCGCCTCGGGGAAGCGATGCTCACGATCCACCTCGGCGGCCTGCGGCTTGACCACCGACTGCGCGAACTCCCTGACCGCAGCCCTCAGGGCGGCGTGCTCGGGGCTCAAATCAAGTTGCAAGGGCCGACTTAGAATAGGTTTTCGACTGATGCAAGCTGGCCCCCGCTACCTCGAAGGCACGACTGTGGGGAGTGGCCGGGACATCATCGGGGTCCGCCGCGACCGCATCGCGGCCATCATCGAGCAGGGCCGCGAGATCATCGCGCGGGCCAAGGTCGAGAAGATCCTGCCCGACACCATCACCGGCGCCACCGCCGCCCTCCTGGTCACCATCGCCGGCTATGGCGAACCACTGTCCGAGGGCCAGTGGCGCGAGCTGGCGGGCGTCGTGGGCGGGATCATGCGCGACCCCAACTACGCCGACCTGGCGCGCCTGCGCGGCCTGGTCACCATGGAGCAGTTCCTCAACGTGGCCCGCAATGCGGGCTACTCGCGGTTCATCCGGCGCCTGGACGACGGCCGCTGGGTCTGCGAGCTGGCACCCAAGCTCGAAGACGTACCGGACGAATAGTCGGACCCCCTCCCCTCAGGGGAGGGTTGGGG
>DATCNF010000222.1:0-5728 GCA_036565325.1 Candidatus Dormiibacterota bacterium
GCGCGGAGGCGGGCGTGGTTCCCGGAGAGCGAGGGCTGGACCGCGACCGCCGTCTACCGTCGCGACACGCTGCCCGCCGGCGCGCGCCTGCAGGGCCCGGCCATCGTCGAGGAGCGCGAATCGACCACCGTCCTGCCGCCCGGGATGGAGGCCGAGGTGGACGCCTACGGCAATCTCCTGGTGAGCGCGTGATTCAGCCCCCCTCCAACCTCCCCCCGCAGGCGGGGGAAGGATCCTCGGTCGACCCCATCACGCTCGGCGTGGTCTGGGGGTCGCTGCAGTCGCTGTGCGTCGAGATCGGCTCGGCGGTCCAGCGCACCGCCTACTCGATCCAGGCGCGCGAGGGCCAGGACTTCTCGGTGGCCGTCTTCGACGCCCAGGGCCGGATGAGCGCCCAGGGCCCCTACTCGCCGGGCCACATGGGGGCCATGAACTTCGCGATCCGCAACTTCATGGACGCCTTCCCGCCGGACAAGCTGGAGCCCGGCGACACCCTGCTCCTGAACGATCCCCAGCTCGGCTCCGGCCACTTCCCGGACTTCCTGGTCACCCAACCCTGCTTCTGGAAGGACGAGCTGGTGGGCTTCGGCGTCAACCTCGTCCACCACACGGACGTCGGCGGCTCGCGGCCCGGCAGCCAGGCGGTGGAGGGCGTCTTCGACTACCACCAGGAAGGGCTCCGGATCCCCCCGGTCAAGATCGTGGAGGCCGGCCGCGAGAACGCGACCGCGCTGGCCATCATCGCCGCCAACTCGCGGGTGCCGCGGAACGTGCTCGGCGACCTCCGCTCCCAGCGCGCCTCGCTGCTGGTCGGCGAGCAGCGCCTGCGCGACCTGCACGACCGTTTCGGCAAGGAAACCGTGGCGGCCTGCGTCGAGACGATGCTCGACCGGACCGAGCGCCGGGTGCGGGAGCGGATCGGTGCCATGCGCGACGGCGCCTACGAGTTCGAGGACTTCATGGACGACTACGGGACCGGCACCCCGCCGCTGCGCATCCACGTCACGGTCACGGTGGACGGCGACCGGTTGCACATCGACTTCGAGGGCACGGACGCGCAGACCGAGTCCGGGCTCAACAGCTACTTCAACTACACCCGTTCCTACGTCTACGCCGCGGTCAAGTGCCTGACCGATCCCTACGGCCCGATGAACGCGGGCGCCCTGCGGGCAGTCGAGATCGCCGCCCCCGAAGGTTCATTCCTGAACCCGCGCCGGCCGGCCGGCGGCGGCCCCCGCGCGGCCATCTGCAGCCGCGTCTTCGAGGTCATCCTGGGCGCCCTGGCCCCGGCCCTGCCGGAGGCGGTCACAGCCGCCAACAGCCACTTCTGCAACGCCACCTTCGGCGCCTGGGACCCGGTCCGGGAGCGCCGCTTCGTGGGCTACGAGCTGATCCACGGCGGCATTGGGGGCCGGGCGGCGAGGGACGGCTGCGAGGCCATGAGCTCGCCCTACAACGCGGCCAACATCCCGGTCGAGGCGGTGGAGGCGAACACGCCGGTGATCGTGGAGCGGTTCGGCTTCATCCCCGACTCCGCCGGCGCCGGCCGGCACCGGGGGGGCCTCGGCGTGCGCCGCGACGTGCGCATCCTGGGCGAGTCGATCAAGTTCACCAACCTCTCCGAGCGGCACCGCTTCCAGCCCTTCGGGCTCTTCGGCGGGCGGCCGGGCAAGCTCGGGCGCACGGTGGTCAACCTCGGCACCGAGAAGGAGCGCGAGATCGGCGGCAAGGCCTCGGTCGACCTCGAGTACGGGGATGTGGTGTCTTTCCAGCTGGCGGGTGCCGGGGGGTACGGCGACCCCGCCGAACGCAATCCCGAGGCGGTGCGGCGCGACGTGCGACTGGGGCTGGTGACCCCCGAGGCCGCGCGGGACGACTATGGCTTCCACGAATAGCGGGCCGATCCGGATCGTGATCGCCAAGCCCGGCCTGGACGGCCACGACCGGGGGGCCAAGGTGGTCGCCAAGGCGCTCCTGGAGGCGGGGATGGAGGTGATCTACACGGGCCGTCACCAAACCGTCGACTCGATCGTGGCGGCCGTGGTGCAAGAGGATGCGGAAGCCTGCGGGCTCTCGATCCTGAGCGGCGCCCACATGGACTACTGCGGCCGCCTGGTCGAGCGCCTGCGCGAGCAGGGCGCTGACGACGTACTGCTCCTCGTAGGGGGCACCATCCCCCACGCTGACCGGCCGGCGCTCGAGGCCCTCGGCTACAAGGTCTTCGCGACCGGCACGCATCCTTCCGAGGTGGTGGCGTTTGTGAAGGCCGCCCTCCGATGAGGATCGCTGCCGCCGGCGACCTGGTGCTGATGCGCCCGATCGGGCGCCCCGCCGAGTCCCTGCTGACCTGCCTGGAAGGAGCCGACCTGGTGGCCGCCAACCTGGAGGTCCCACTGACCGCCGCTGACAGCCCGATCCGGAAGGGCCTGACCCTGCGCGCCGACCCGGCGCTGATCCAGGACCTGGCGGGGCTCGGCGTCAACGTCGTCACCCTGGCCAACAACCACGCCGGCGACCAGGGCTGGCCGGCGCTGCGCGCGCTGGCTGCCGAGCTGGGGGCCCGCGGCATCACGGTGGTCGGTGTAGGCGAGGACCCGGCGGCGGCGTTCGCGCCCAGGGTGCGCGCGGGGGTCGCCTTCGTGGGCGCCACCTGCGTCGCCCCCACCCCCGGCATGGCGGGCATCAGGGTGCACACCCAGTTCGAGCGGGAAGAGCGCACGGACGCCGAGCCGGGCTGGCCACCGGCGATTCGCACCAGCGCCGAGGAAGCCGACGTGGCACGTCTGGAGGCCGCGATTCGCGACGCCCGGTCGCGCGCCGCGTTCGTGGTCGCGCTCGTGCACTGGGGCGTCTCCCACGTGACGAGGACCGAGGGCTACCAGCACGACCTCGCCCGGCGGCTTGTGCTGGCGGGCGCCGGCGTGGTGTTCGGCTGCCACGCCCACGTCATGCAGGGCGTCGAGGTGATCGAGGGGGTGCCCGTCTTCTACGGCCTGGGCACCCTGCTCTTCCACTACGAGGGCGCGGAGGCGGCGATCTTCCCCCGCGACGCCTGCGTGGCGCTGGTCGACGTCAGCGAGGGCCGCGCGGTGGCGGCCCGGCTGGTGGTCGGCCGGCTCGACGCGGCCGGCGAGCCGGTGCGCGCCCACCCCGAGCGCGTGGAGCTGGTGCACGAGATGCTGCGCCGGTCCTCGCCGCGCTGGATGGTGGAGATGAGCCAGGAAGGCGACGAGCTGGTCCTTCTCTACTGATGCGGATCGGAGTCGGCCTCCCCACCTCGACGCCCGGCGCCGGCGGGGCGCTCCTGCTGGACTGGGCGCGGACGGCGGAACGGCTGGGTTTCACCTCGTTGGGCGTCGTCGATCGCCTGGTCTACGACTGCTGGGAACCGATGACCGCGCTGGCGGCTGCGGCCGCGGTGACCGAGCAGGCTCGGCTGGTGACGATGATCCTGATCGGGCCGCTGCGCGAGACCTCGGCGCTGGCGCGGCAGGCCGCCACGCTGCAGGCGATCTCGAGCGGCCGGCTGGTGCTGGGCCTGGGCATCGGCGCTCGCCACGACGATTACGAGGCCGCCGGAGTGAACCCCTCGCATCGCGGCCGGGACCTCTCGGAGCAGCTGGCGCGCTTGCGCCTGGAAAGCGAGGACCCCCCCTTGCTGGTGGGTGGCGCCGGCGGGCCCGCCTTTGCGCGCAGCGCCCGCTACGCCGACGGTTATGTGCACGGCGGGGGGCCGCCCCGGGCCTTTGCCGGCGCTGCGGCGCGCGCCCGGGCGGCGTGGTGCGACGCCGGGCGCCCGGGCACGCCGCAGCTGTGGGGACAGGGCTACTTCGCGCTCGGGGATGCCGAGCGCGGCGCCGCCTACCTCCGCTCCTACTACGAGTTCACGGGTCCGTTCGCCGAGAAGGTGGCGGCCGCCAACCTGGCCACGCCGCAGGCCGTGAAGGACTTCGTGCGTGGTTACGAGGAGGAGGGCTGCGACGAGCTGGTCCTCTTCCCCACCGTCTCCGACCTGGCCCAGCTCGAACGCTTGGCCGAGGCCCTGGCATGAGGGTCAACATCCTGGGCGCGGGACCCGCGGGGCTCTATCTCGCCATCCTGCTCAAGAAGGCCGACCCCCGCCACCAGGTGCGCGTGGTCGAACGCAATGCGCCCGACGCCACCTTCGGCTTCGGCGTGGTCTTCTCCGAGGGCTCGCTGGACGAGCTGGAGCGCGCGGACTACGAGAGCTACGTCGCGATCACGGAGTCGTTCGCGAGCTGGAATCCCCTCGACGTCCGCTATCGCGGCACCACCACCCGGATCCGCGGCAACGTGTTCAGCGGGGTCGCGCGCAAGGAGCTGCTCCGCCTGCTCCAGCAGCGGGCGGAGGAGCTGGGGGTCGAGCTCGAGTTCCATACCGAGATCGCCTCCTTGGAGCCCTACCTGGAGGCCGACCTGCTGGTGGGCGCCGACGGCGCCAACTCGCTGACCCGCCGCACTTACAGCGACTCGTTCCGACCCACCCTGGGAACGCACCCCGCCAAGTACGCCTGGTTTGGCGCCGACCTCGCCTTCCCGGTCTTCACCTACGTCTTCAAGGAGACCGAGTGGGGCGTGTTCCAGGCCCACTGCTATCCGTACGAGGCGCACGGGTCGACCATGGTGGTCCTGATCTCGGAGGCCACCTGGCGCCACGCGGGGCTGGACGAGATGAGCGAGCAGGACTCGCTGGAGTTCACCCAGACGGTGTTCCAGGACGAGCTTGGCGCCGGCCATCGGATGCTCGGCAACCGGTCGCTCTGGTTGAACTTCCCCTGGATCGCCTGCGAGTCCTGGCACACCGGCCAGGTGGTGATCCTGGGCGACGCCGCCCACACCGCCCACTTCTCGATCGGCTCCGGAACCAAGCTGGCGCTGGAAGACGCGATCGCGCTCGCCCGTGCCTGCGCGCGCTGGAAGGACAACCGCGAGGCCGCGCTCACCGAGTTCGAGATGGAGCGCCAGCCGGTCGTGGAAAGGCTGCAGGAGGCGTCGCGGGTGTCGGCCGACTACTTCGCGTCCTTGCAGCGCTACTTCACGTTCGAGCCGCTGCAGTTCGCGTACCAGCTGATGACGCGCACGCCGCGGATAACGCATAACAACCTGGCCGCGCGTGACTCGGAGTTCGTGCGCAGCTGCGAGACCTGGTTCTGGTCTCGAGCCACCGGCGCCGCGCGGGACGGGCGGCTGGTGGCGCCGCCCCCCGCCTTCGCGCCCCTGCAGCTGCGCGAGCTGGCCCTGGCCAACCGACTGGCGCTGGCGCCGGTCGAGGACTGGCAGGCCCACCTGCAGACCGGCGCGGGGCTGGTGATCACGCCGCTGGTGGCGGTCGCGCCCGAGGGCCGGATCGACCTCGAGACGGCGCTGGCGGCGGAGCTGCCCAGGGCGCCCGCCGCCGGCGCCCAGGTCATGGTGTCGCTCGGGCACGCCGGGCGCCGGGGCGCCATGCGGCCGCGCCGCCACGGGGTGGACCGGCCGCTGCCGGCCGCGGAGGGGTGGCCCCTGGTCTCGGCTTCGCCGCTGGCGTACACGCCCTGGACGCCGGTACCCGAGGAGGCCGACCCGGCGCGGCTGGCGCAGCTGTTCGTCGAAGCCGCGCGCCGGGTGCGCGAGCTCGGCTACCGCCTGCTGGAGCTCGACTTCTCGCGTGGCTACCTGCCCGCCTCCTTCATCTCGCCCCTGGCCAACCAGCGCAGGGACGAGTACG
>DATCNF010000223.1:0-18272 GCA_036565325.1 Candidatus Dormiibacterota bacterium
CCGCAACGGACTGGCGCTGACCTCCGGACAGCGACGCCACCGGCTGGCGAATGGACCTCACGGTGGTGACGCGTAGGCTGGCGAGGGTCTTCGCGGCCTGGCGCTCCATCTCGTCCTCGTTAAGCAGCCGGGTGCGCAGGAGCTCGCGGCCGAGAAACATGTTCTGGACGATGTCGAGGTTGTCGCACAGTGCGAGGTCCTGGTAGACGGTCTCGATTCCGAGCCGGCTCGCATCGCGTGTGCTGCGGATGTGGACCGGCATGCCTTCCCAGGAGACCTGGCCATGGTCCGGCTGATACACGCCGGAGATGCACTTGGTGAGCACGGACTTGCCGGCCCCGTTGTCTCCGCAGAGTGCGGTCACGTTGCCGGCCGGAATGTCGAGGTCGACGGCGTAGAGAGCCTGGACGGCCCCGAAGTGTTTTTCGAGGCCGCGCACCTTGAGCAGGGGCTCGGTCGCCGAGGGAGAGTCCGGTGTCACCTGCGCCACAGCGTCAATTGTGCCGGGGAAAAGGGGATGCCGCCGCGCGAGGCGGCGGCACCCATCACTGACCTACTGCTAGCTGATGCCGTTGGCGGTGCAAACGGCGGCGGTGACCGCCTGGCAGAGCGCGGCCTTGTCGACGAAGTTGTCCTTGACCACCGTCGAGGCGACCTTGGTCTTGTCCACCCAAAGCGGAACCAGGAGCGATGCCGGCTGCGTGTTGCCCGGCTTGCCCGATGCTGGCGACGTGGTGTTGTTGACAAGCGCGGTCGGCGGGGTGAGGCCGGCGCGCAGGATGGTCGCCAACGCGACCGCGTCCTGGGCCTCCAGGTAGACGGCCTTGTAGACCGAGCCGCACTGGTAGCCCTGAAGGACGTTTTCGATGCCCTGGAGGGTGGCGTCCTGGCCGACGGTCGGAATCTTGTTGGCGGCCACGCCCTTCTGCTTGAGAACCGTGACGACGGCGTTGGCGAGGCCGTCGTTCGCCTCAATGGTGGCGTTGATCTCCGGGTGCGCGGTGTACTGCTGCTGGAAGATGGTCTGGCCCTTGGAGTTGTCCCAACCTGGTGCGACCTGGTCGCCGACCAGGGTGGCGCCGTTGGCGGACTTGCCAACCGTCTCCTGAGGCACGCTGTCGCCCCAGACCACGGAGTTGTAGCCCTTGGCGAAGTCGATCGCGTTGGGGTCGGTGTCCTCGCCGCCATTCAGCGTGAAGACCTTCGGGCTGGGCACGCTCCAGGCGGTGAGGCAGTCCTTGAAGCCCTGTCCGATGAGCTTGCCGACCTGCACGTTGTCGAAGCTGACGTAGTAGGTGTTGGTACCCGTGAAGGTGGCTCGGTCGTAGCTGATGAGCTTGACGCCCTTCGCGGCCGCGGCCTGCTGGATCTGGGTACCGACGGTGCTGTCGAGCGGGGCCATGATCAGGACCTTCGCGCCCTGCGTGATGTCCGCCTGGGCCAGCGCCAGCTCGGTCGCGTCATTGCCCTGGGCGTTGTCGATCTTGAACTCAGACGAGCTGTATCCGGCCATCTGGAAGGCTTTCGTCAAGTACGGCGCGTCTGAGTTGACCCACCTTGTGGACGAGGTGGTGTCGGGCATGATCACCCCGACCAGGCCGCTTCCGGCCCCGTGCAAGCTCTTCAGCGTGGCCATGGCCGAGAAGCTGACGTCGAACGAAGAAACACTGAGCGACGACGGAATGGTTGCGCTGGTCGAGTTCGACGACGTGCCGCCTCCACAAGCCATCGCGACGATCCCGACCACCCCAAGCGTCGGGATAAGTTTGGCGAACCTCATAGGTCCATCTCCTATGGCACGTCACCTGTCGCCTTCTTCCCGGCGGGTTCCGGGGCGAGAGTGCGCCGACGAACAGGCCTTACTCAAGAACCCACGGCGGGAACGCCCCCGCCCGGTGCAGAGCATGTCTGTTGTCCAGACGTTTGTCAAGAGTGCGGTCGTGCGCCCCGCACAACGTGTTCAAGCTCTTGACAAACCCCCATGGTCGGCCATGATTCCGGTTGAGGGTGGCGAAAAAAGGAGAGGGGACGCTCCGCTGGCTCCGGGACCGAAATCGCGAGCGCGTCGTAGAAGTTCTGCGCGAGCGTGGTCGGATCAGCCAGGCCGACATAGCACGGGTGACCGGCCTCTCGCGCACGACCGTGCACACGCTCGTCTCTGAGCTCAAGGATTCCGGCGTCTTGCACGAGGTCGAGATGGGCGTTCCCGATTCTCGTGGCGGGCGTCCGGCTGTCCTGCTCAGGCTGCGGGATTCCTCGCTGGCGGCGGTCGGGATCGACTTCGGGCACAGCCATGTCGGCGTGGCCGTCGCGGACATCGGCCACAACGTGCTGGCGGAGCGGCGCTGCGATCTCGACGTGAGCCATGACGCTCGAGCGGCCCTCGACGCGGCCGCCGGGATGGTGGACGAGGTCCTGACGGAGGCCCGGGTGGAGCGGAAGTCGGTGATCGGCGCCGGCATTGGAATCCCCGGGCCCGTCGATCGCACCAGAGGCACGGCCGGGTCGGCGACCATCCTGCCGGGCTGGATCGGTGTTCGCATCGTGGACGAGATGCACGACCGCCTGGGCGTGCCGGTCGAGATCGAAAACGACGCCAACCTGGGCGCCCTGGCCGAGCTCACCTGGGGCGCGGGTCGCGAGTGCTCGAACTTCGTCTACATAAAGGTCGCGACCGGAATCGGGGCGGGCCTCGTGATCGACGGCAAGCTGCTGCGCGGCGCCACCGGCACTGCCGGCGAGATCGGCCACACCACCATCGATGAGTCGGGCGCCCTCTGCTACTGCGGGAACCGGGGCTGCCTGGAGACGGTGGCCTCGGGTCCGGCCATCATCCAGCTGGTCGGACCTCTGACCGGAGAGGTGCCGACCCTGACCGGCATCGTCGAGCTGGCGGTCGCCGGCGAGCTCCGCTGCCATCGGGCCATCTCCGACGCCGGCCACGAGATCGGCGTCGCCATCGCGAGCCTCTGCAACCTGGTCAACCCCGAACGGGTCATCGTCGGCGGACTGCTCAGCCGCACCGGCGAGGTGCTGCTGCACCCCATGAGGGAGTCGATAAGGCGCCATGCCGTTCAGGCCGCGGCCGAGAAGCTCGACGTCGTGCCGGCCCTCTTTGTCGAACGCGCAGAGCTGCTGGGCTCCCTCGCCCTTGCGCTGCAGGGTTCGAGCGAGCTCGCGACGAGGATGGCCGGCTCAACCGGGGGTTAGGAGAAGCCTGGGTCAGATACCCAGGCGAGCGGCGATCACCTCGTTCATGATCTCGGTCGTCCCGCCCCCGATGGCCAGGATGCGCGCGTCACGGTAGTGGCGCTCGACCTCCGACTCGCGCAGGTACCCGGCGCCGCCGAAGATCTGCAGCGCCTGGTAGGCGGCGAACTCGCAGGCCTCGACCGCCGTGTTCTTGGCCATCGAGACCTGGAGCGTCATGTCCTCGCCGGCCTGGAGGCGGCGGGCTGTGGCCAGGGTGTACTCGCGCGCCACGTCGGCGCGGCGCGCCATCTCGGCCAGCTTGTGGCGGATGACCTGGCGCTGAGCCAGCTTGCGCCCGAACGTCTCCCGGCGCCCCGCCCATTCCAGGGCCAGGTCCAGGCAGCGCCCGGCGATCGCGTAGGCATGCACCGCCAGCCCGATGCGCTCCGACTGGAAGTTGCGCATCAGCTGCCGGAAGCCGGTGCCCTCCTCGCCGACCAGGTTGGCCGCCGGTACCCGGGCATCCGCGAAGGCCAGCTCGGCCGTGTCCGAGCACAACCAGCCCATCTTCTCCAGCTTCTTGCTGACGCTGAAACCGGGCGTGCCCTTCTCCACCACCAACAGCGAGACGCCCTCGTACCCTTCGCCGCCGGTGCGCACCGCGGTGGTCACGAAGTCGGCGCGGCAGCCCGAGGTGATGAAGGTCTTGGCGCCGTTGACCACGTAGTGGTCGCCCTGGCGGACGGCGCGCGTGCGCAGGCGGGCGACGTCGGAACCCGCGTCGGGCTCGCTGACCGCGAGGGCGCCTATCTTGTCGCCCGCCAGCGTCGGCCTGACCCAGCGCTCGATCTGGGCCTGGTCTCCGGCCGCCAGGATGTGGGGGATCGCGATCCCGTGCGTGAAGAGCGCTGCGCAGAAGCCGGAGGAGGCGCCGGCCCGGATCAGCTCCTCGGTGACCAGCATGCCGGTCAGCAGGTCGCCGCCTCCGCCGCCCACCGCCTCCGGGAAACCGGTGGCGAGGATGCCGGCCGCGGCCGCCCGGCGGTGGACCTCGCGCGGCACCTCGCCCGCGCGCTCCCATTCCTCGAGCCTGGGGAGCACCTCTCGGAGGGCAAAGCGGCGGACCGAGTCGCGGAGGATCTCCGTCTCGCCCGAGTGATCCGTAACCACGCGTCAGATGCTAAGTAAGGTTGGGTCGAGTGACTGACATCGGCCTGTTCGGACCCGGCACCGTCGCCTGGCGGCTGCACCGCCATCCGGCGATGCTGGTGGGCGGGCTGCGCGCCCTCATGATCCAGGCCCTGCACCCGCTGGCGATGGCGGGCGTGGCCAACCACAGCAACTATCGCAACGACGTCTGGGGGCGGTTCAACCGCTCCGCCGACTACGTCACCATCACCGTCTTCGGGGATACCCGGCAGGCGGAGGCGGCGGGCCGCAAGGTCCGCGCCGTGCACCGGCACATCCACGGCATCGACGCCGTCACCGGTCGTCCCTACGCCGCCGACGACCCCGACCTCCTGGTCTGGGTCCACGCCTGCCTGGTCGATTCCTTCATCGCCGCCTACCGGCGGTACGTGGCGCCCCTGTCGCGCGCGGACGCGGATCGCTACCTGGCCGAGATGGTGCGCCAGGCCGAGCTGGCCGAGACGCCCGGGGACCGGGTGCCGGCCAGCGAGCTCGCGCTCCAGCGCTACCTGGACGGCATGGAGCGAGAGCTGCTGGTGACCGAGGCCGCGCGGGAAGGCCTGCGGATCCTGCAGCACCCGCCGGACCCGCCGCCGCACTGGCCGGTTGCCATCCGAGCCGCGATCGCGATCATGCCCCAGCGCTATCGAGCGCTGTACGGCGTCAGCGTCAACCCGCTGGCCGCGGCTGCCATCCGGCCGCTGGTCTGGGCTGGCTCGCGCGTCCTGCCCTACTTCAGCACCCCGCCGCCGGTGCTGGTGGAAGCTCGGGCGCGCGCCCGGGCGGAGCACACCTCGACGCCGGCTGGCTAGCGGATGCCGAGCGCCCGGAGGATGCTTCTGACCATGCCGCCGAGGCTCTGGGCGGGCGGGTTGGAAGGATCGGCAGGGTATGACTGCTCTTGCGTTTCCGGCCTGGATGCGGCCGTCGCCTGCGGCGCCTGCTGGCGGCGCTCGTAGAAGGCGCGCGCCACCCGCTCGGCGTCGGGGGGGATCCCTTCCCGCTGCAGCGCGCTGGTGAAGGCCGCGCGCAGGAGGTCGCCCTTGTAGTCCTTACCGGTGATCGGCATGGTGGCGAGCGTGGCCGCCATGCGGTCGGCCCCGGGCGCTCCCTGGGCGATCAGCATCTCGGCGACCGGGCGCGCCAGGTAGCGCTCCTGGTACACGCCCAGGTTGGTGGCGATGGTCCGGACCTCGGCGATGCTGGTGCCGCCGCCGGCCAGTTGCTCCTTCAGCAGCTCCGACTTCCAGGGTGGGTGCGCCACTTGTGCCACGATCCTACCCGAGCATGCGGCGGTCGTCGATAATGCCCGGCGAGCCGGGGAGATACCCCCACGGGGGTGCCCTCGAAGCGGATCAGCTGCGGGCCGCGCAAGTCCTGTGAGGGCGGGCGCCCGCCGTACGTCCGGGTACCCGGTTACACCGGGATTCAAATCCCACCTCTCCCCGGCTCACTCGCCCACCGCCGACGCGCTGGGGCGGCCGCGCTTCTGGGAGGACCTGCTGGCGGCGACGGCGGTTCGCCTCGCGCATCGCCGGCGCCGGCTCCAAGCGTATGCCGAGCTGGTCGAGTCGGGGGCCATGGCGCAGGCGGCGCGCGACTACCGCGAGCAGCGCCTGGAGCTGACCCCGCCGACCCGCCGGACCATCAACCGGGCCGGCGGCCGGCGCAAGACGCTCTTCCTCTTCGAGGCGCAGGACGAGTTCTTCCTGCGCGGGCTGAACGCGGTCCTGCAGCCGCTGGCGGCCTCGCACCACTCGCCGCTCTGCCACTCCTTCCAGCCCGGCCGCGGTGTGCGCACGGCCTACCGCGACCTGCTCCGCCACCCGGCATTGGAGGCGATGGCGTGGATGCGCATGGACGTGCGCGACTACTTCAACAGCATCCCGCCGGCGCGACTCTTGAACGCGCTGCCGGAACCCCTGCTGCGAGACGAGCCGCTGCTGGACTTTCTCGGTCGGACGCTGCTCGACCAGCGGGTGATCAGCGATGGCGAAGAAGTGCTGGACGACCACAAGGGCGTGATGGCGGGCACACCCCTCGCGCCCGTGCTCTCGAACCTCTACCTGCGCCCGCTGGACGCGCATTTCGAGCACTTGGGCGCGATCTACGTGCGCTACGCCGACGACTTCATCGTCTTCGACGGCGAGGCAGAGGTGGCGGGGCATCGCCAGGCGGTGGAGGAATGCCTGGCCGGGCTGGGGCTGGAGCTCAACCAGCGCAAGACCCGCTCGGGCGCGGCCGGCGAGGCCTGGGAGTTCCTGGGCCTGCGCTATGAACGGGGCCGGCTCGACCTCGCCGAGCACACGGTCCGCAAGCTTCACGGTCGCGCGCGCAGGATGGCGCGGCGCGCGCGCATTATGCGCGACCCTCTCGGATACTTCGTGCGGCGCCTCAACCGGCGCCTTTTCGGGGCCGGCGGCGACCCGGCCGATTTCACGTGGGGGACCTGGTTCTTCCCGATGCTCAGCGGCGACGCCAGCCTGCGCCGGCTGGATGCGGTGATCCAGCAGCACGCCAGGTTCGTGGCAACCGGAAGGCACGAGCGTCGCAACCTGCGCGCGGTGCCGTACGAACGGCTGCGTGCCGCGGGCTACCTTCCGCTCACCACCGCGTTCCACGCCTATGGCCGCGGGCCGGCCGACTACCTGGGGCTCCTGGCGAGTCGCTGCCATCAGCCTTGAGCCTATTTGTGCCCTGGTCCCAGCCTGTCGCCCAGGCCACGCAATAGCTCCCCCCACCTCTTCTTGAAGGCCGGGTCCTCCGGGCTCTGGCCGGTCGTCATGCGGGTGATCTGGGGCAGGATTCTCGGATAGTTCGTCAGAGCAAAAGCCAGCAGGCGTAGCACAGCAGGATCGAAATCGGTCGTCACCAGGCCAAGTTCCTGGCGCCGGCGCATTTCGTCGACCTGGGCCTGGATCATGGGCAGGCGATCGGCTTCGTGCGGCACGGTGGCGGAGCCGTAGGCGAGCGCCTCCCGGATGAGGTAGTTGAGCCAGGCCTTGTCGTCGGCCGCGGCCTCGAAGTGGTAGACGAGGAAATCCCCGGGAGCCATCGGCGCCTCGTGCACCCGCCGGGTCCGGCGTTCGGTGACCTTCTCCAGGATCTCGCTGAAGAGTTGATCGGCCATCCGTCCACCGGTCATCAGGAACATCGAATAGGCGAAACCGCTGGCCCAGCCCGGCAGCAGCTCGATAAGCGAATTGGCCGGCTGCATGGGCGACCTCGGCAAGCGCTGCACGAGCACCGCCGCCAGCAGCACGAGTGCCGCGGCTACGGGCAGCACGAGCGCAAAGGCGGTGGCATAGCGGGGGGCTGTCGGCAGCGTGCCGAGCAGGCTGAAGAAGAGGAGGCTGATCAGCGCCACCCCGAGCGCATTCCCGACCTGAAGAGTCGTCGTGACGACGCCGGCGCCGGCGCCCGCGTCGGTCGGCCGCAGGCCTGAGATGATGGTGCCGACCAGCGGGGTCATGCCGAGGCCCTGGCCCAGCCCGGCCAGGAAGAGGGTCGGCGCTAACTCCCAGCCGATCAAATGTGAACCCGCCGCCGCCACCGTCCCCGCGGTCGCGAGCAGGCCGAGGGCGGCGACCACGTAGCCGCAGGTGAGCACCGAGCGGCCGAGCAGCGGTACCAGCCGAGGCGCGATCAAAGAGGCCATGAAGAACCCGAGCGCGTTGGGCGTGTAGGTGAGGGCCGACTGCAAGGGCGAGAACCCGAGGCCGACCTGGAGATAGATGGCAAAGGTGATCAGGAATCCGGCATTGGACGCCATGAAGAGGGCAGCGATGGGAACCCCGTTTCCGAAAGCGCTGTTGCTGAACAGGCGCAGTGGCACGAGCGGCGAGCCCCCGCGTCTCGAGAGCCGGCGCTCGTAGGCCACGAAAGCCGCGCCCGCCGGGAGGCTGGCCGCGAGTGACACCAGCATCCACGCCGGCCAGCCGGCATCTCGGCCCTCCAGCAGCGGGACGACCAGCAGCAGCACGGTCACAGCCGCTAGCAGCACCCCGACGGCGTCGAGCCTGGCCTGCGGCTCACCTCGCTCGCGTGGCAGGACCGCCATCGCCGCCATCACGGCCAGGATGCCCACCGGCACGTTGAGCAGGAAGACGGGTCTCCATTCCAGCCCGAAGAGGTTGGCCGCCAGAATGAAGCCGCCGATGATCTGGCCGGCGATGGCGGCAACGCCGATCAGGCAGCCGAAGATCCCGAGCGCGCGACCTCGATCCTGGCCGGTGAATGTGACCTGGATGATGGACAGGACCTGCGGATAGAGCATGGCCCCGCCAATGCCCTGGATCGCGCGAGCGACGATCAGGACGTCGATCGAAGGCGCGATCCCGCAGAGGGCCGAGGCGCCTGAGAAGACGACCACACCGGCGATGAACAAGGGCCTGCGCCCATAGATGTCGCCCAACCTGCCGCCCGTGACCAGCAGGCTGGCGTAGACCAGCGTGTAGGCGGAGATCACAAGCTCCAGCGCGCCGAAGCCGGCGTGCAGGTCCCTCTGGATGGATGGGATGGCCACGTTCACGACGGCCACGTCGAGGACGGCCATGAAGGCACCGATCAGGACGACGGCGAGAATCAACCCGCTTCTGCGCGACCGCGGCGAGACGTCCACGAGCGCTGGCGCGTCGGGGTGGGAGACGGCCGTCCGCGACTCCGACGCCATGTTGTGTCCCGGTCTTGGGTTACTGGTCTTTCAGCTGGTCTGGATCGTACTTATCGAGGGCCTTGAACTCCTCCCAGACTCCAATGTTCTGCAAGGTCTGCTTCACCCGGCTGCTGGCGCCGACCACGTAGATCACCTCATCGAGGTCGAGCTTCCCGCTCACGAAGCCGAGTGCTCGCGCCGAGCCGTCCGACATCTTGGCCAGCTCTTCCATGCGCAGAATCACACGCTTCGGGCGGGCCACCATCAGTTTGTCCAGCTCGGTCCGGAAGACCGGTTCGGCGAGGTCGTCGAGGTCGCCGCGCAGGGTGATTTCGGCGACGCCATCGGAGCTCTTGGTGTCAATGTCGAACGTCAGCGTGGCGGGCACGATCCGCACACGAACCTTGAGCTCGTGGCGGCCGGTGCTGGGCGCCAGCTGTGGGTTCCCGGCCCAGCCGGGTCGATTCTCTAGCGGGTGGTCAGCGGTGCTGCTCGGCAGCTGGACCGTGAGCGCCTCGGCGTCAAAGTCTGTCCAGCGTGAGCCGTTGATCATGACCTCCTCGATGCGAACGCTGCCGGGTGGCAAGAGGTCGGGCGCCACCCGCAGCACATTGTCCTTGAACGCATCCGGCTTGGGCTTGAAGTAGAAGTCCATGTGGTTGCGGGTTATCAGCAGGTTGGTGTAAACCGCTGCCAGGTAGCAGAGCTCGAAGGAGTGGTAGCCCGACATCGAGTGGCTGCCCTTCAGCCGCTCGGTGCCTTCGAGGTAGGGAACGCCGGTGGCGAGAACGTTGAAATAGACGCCGCCGTTGTCGTGGTCGGGGAAGAAGGCGTTGTAGAACGACGCCGACTCGCGGGCGAGGCGCAGGTATTCGGGGTCCCGAAGTGAGCCATGCATGATCAGGTAGGCGAGGATGCCCTGCTCCTGCTGCCACCAGGCCTTGCGGTCGTGCCAGACATAGCTGTGCCACTGGCTGTCGGCTGCCTGCCGGCGCTCCACGACGTCGTACCAGCCCCCGCGCTGCCGGTCGAGGCCCACCGTGGGCATCACCTCCGCGATCTTGCGAGCGAACTTCAGGTACTTCTCGTTGGGGCGCAGGTGGTGGATGCGGAGCAGGTTCCAGGCGATCTTCAAGTTGTGGCCGACCACCCCCCTGTCCTGCTGCCAGCCCCAGGTCGAGTCGTGGCTCCAGTCCTCGTGAAACTTCTCCTGCACGAAGGGGCTGTTGTCGTAGTCCTGGAACCGCTCTTCGATGGTGTCTGCGGTCTCGACCAGGAAATCCGCGTAACGCTCGTCGCCCGTCGCCAGGTAGAGGTTGATCAGGTAGGCGGGCGCGTGGTCCCCGACGGAGTTCCAGTTCTTGCGGGCTCGATCCATGCCCAGCGAAGTGGCGCGGGGATCGAAGTCGACGGGGTCGACGTGCGAGAAGAAACCGCCCTGCTTGCGATCGCGAAAGTACTTGTCGAAGAGGTTCACCGTCATCTCCGCGTCGCGCAGGATGCGCGGGTCGCCGGTGACGCGGTAGGTCTGGATGGGGCCGGCGAGCGCGTAGATCTGCTCGTAGGCCGGGATCGCGTCGTAGTCGTCGCCGAACTGGGAGGCCAGGATCTTCCGCTCCCGGCCGCCGCTGACGTCCATGGCGTGGTACCAGTAGGCCACGTCCTGCTCTTCGTTCACCGCCCGCAGGTGCTCACGCAGGTATTCGGTGCCCTTCTCCGCGGCCTCCAGGTACTTGTCCTCGCCCGTCATCAGGAAGGCGGTGGCGAAGCCGTAGATCATCCGGGAGATGGTGTCCGTCTCCTGGCGGGTGCTGGGGACCTTCTGGCCTTCCAGGGTCAGGTGGGTCCGGTAGTTGGCGTAATCGATGTTTCCGTCTGGGAACTGGGCGTTGAAATAGAACTGCGCCAGCTGCTTGACCTGGTCGATCCACCAGACCTGCGCTTCCTGCCGGTATTCCTCGGGCTCGCGCCCGGTGAGGATGACGCGCTTGGCCTCAAAGCGCATCCCTGACCTCTCCGGGTAGAAGCATCCATAGGCGAAAACAAAGCGGCCCGGAGTCATGAGGGACTCCAGGGGCGCTCCCGGATCCTGGAACGGCTCGCCCAGGTTGCGCATGACCTCGCCGTAGCTGGCGGCGGTCAGGTTGACCTGCAGCTCGCGACCGTCGGTGGTCCGCAGGCCGAACGACCGGCTGCCCTCGTCGCATTGCGTGACATAGCCCGCGATCGTGTCCGAGAAGGTCCAGCTGAGGCCCTGGGCCTGGGACCCGTTCTGGCTGACCTTCGTTTCGGCGCCTGTCTTGGCCTTGCTCACGCACCTACCTCCTTAAGTCCGGAACCGCTTTCCCTGGAGATCAACACGACGGAGCTGCGCGACGCCACCCGGTACTTTCCGTCCTCGACCAACGCTTCCAGCCCGGGCTCCACGATGTCGTCGGGCGCGGCGCGCGCAGTGTCGATGGACCGATACCAGCGTCGATCGGAAAGGGGCGGCAGCTCGAAGTCGAGATCCTGGTCATCCATGTTGAACATGACGTGAATGTCCGGGCCGTCGCCCGGTATGTCGCCGATGGTGAGCGCCAGCACGCGGCAGTGCGGATCCTGAAAACCGGGAGCGCCCAGCGCGCACCCGTGCCACTGAACGTCGCGCAGGCCGCGCGGGTTGACATCGCCGCGGTAGAAGCGAACGCGATGCAGCGGCGGATGCGACTTCCGGAATTCGATCAAGCCCTTGAAGAAGCGGAACAGGTCCTGGTTATCCGCCGCCACCTGCCAGTCGAACCAGCTCAGCTCGTTGTCCTGGCAATAGGCGTTGTTGTTGCCTCGCTGGGTGCGCCTGACCTCATCACCGGCCGTGATCATCGGGATGCCCTGGGAGAGAAGGAGGATGGTGGCCAGGTTGCGGACCTGGCGGGCACGCAGGCGCTCCACGCCGGCGTCCTCGGTGGGGCCCTCGGCGCCGCAGTTCCAGCTGAGGTTCTCGTTGATGCCGTCGCGGTTCTCTTCGCCGTTGTCCGAGTTGTGCTTCTCGTTGTAGGAGACGAGATCGTTGAGAGTGAAACCGTCGTGGCAGGTGATGAAGTTGATGCTGCTGAGGGGCAGGTGCCCGGTCGCCTCGTAGATGTCGGCGCTGCCCGCGATCCGGCTGGCCACGGCGCCCACCACACCGGCGTCGCCGCGGACGAAGCGACGCACGTCATCGCGGAAGCGTCCGTTCCACTCGGCCCAGCGGAATCCCGGGAAATAGCCGATCTGGTACAGGCCGGCGGCATCCCACGCCTCGGCGATGATCTTGATGTCGGCCAGCTTTTCGGAGAGCTCGATGTGCCACAGCACGGGTGGGTACTGCATGGGCGCCCCGTCCTGCCCGCGCGACAGGATGGAGCCCTCGTCGAAGCGGAAGCCGTCGACGTGCATGCTGTCGACCCAATACTCGAGGCATTCGACGATGAACTTCTCGACGATCGGATGGTTGCAGTTGAGCGTGTTGCCGCAGCCGGAGTAGTCGACGTAGTACTGGCGGTCGGGCGGCCAGGTGTAGTAGTAGATGCTGTTGTCGAAGCCCGCGAAGCTGATCATGGGTCCCTGGTGATTGCCCTCGCTGGTGTGGTTGAAGACCACGTCAAGGATGACCTCGATGCCTGCCTTGTGCAGCGCCTTGACCATGTCTCGGAAGTCGGTCACGTGCGAGGCCTCGGTGGGCGAGGTGCAGTACTGCGCGTGCGGCGCGAAGAAGCTGACCGTGCTGTAGCCCCAGTAGTTGCGCAGGTTGGGCCCGCCGTTGGGGTTTGGCTTGTCGATCTCGCTCTGGTCGAAGTCGAAGACCGGCAGCAGCTCCACGGCGGTCACGCCCAGGTCCTTGAGATAGGGGATCTTCTCGACCACGCCGGCGAAGGTCCCCGGGTGCTTGGCTCCCGACGTCGGTGACCTCGTGAACCCGCCGACATGCATCTCGTAGATGACCGTGTTGCGCAGCGGCCGGTTCAATCGCCGGTCGCCTTCCCAGTCGTAGGCGTCGGGATCCCCGGCGCGGCGGTTGAACTGGGATGACGCGTTGATGATCACGGCGCGCTGCGAGGTGGCCACGTTGTCGCCGTCCCCACACGCGTCCCCGCGCTTCCAGAGGGTGTCGGTGGTTCCCTTGGCGTAGGGGTCGAGGAGCACCTTGTGGGGGCTGAAACGGTGACCCTGGTGGCGGTCCCGGGGCCCGTCTACGCGATAGGCGTACAGGTACCCGGGGCGCAAGCCGCGGATGTAGACGTGCCAGATCTGGAAGGACTTGTGGACGCGTGCGTCGAGCTTGATGACGTGGACCGGCTCGGGAGAGTCGTGGGCGTCGAAGAGGAGCAGCTCGACCGCGGTGGCGTTCTGCGAGAAGACGGCGAAGTTGACCCCGTTGGGATCGACGTCGGCGCCCAGAGGATGCGGGCGCCCGACCTCGACCTTGAACGTGGGCTTGGCCGCCGCCTGCGCTCCATCCGCCCCGGGCTCCCCGCTGGTGCGGGTTTGCTCGATCGCGCTCATGCCGACAACCTCGGGGGATCTGCCTCGTCCTGGTAGCCCTGGTTGAGCTCCACGGTGTTGCCCTCGGGGTCGGCCAGCCACACCGAACGCATGCCGGGGATGAACTGACCCATGTCCAACGGCCCCAGGGTGATCCTGGCCTCGGCGCCCATCTCGGCGAGCTTGGCGTCGAGGTCATCCACCAGGAAGGCGAGATGTCGCCAGCCGGGGCCCTGGGGGCCGTCCCCGCCGAGCGCCGGCCCGGCCTCCGCGGCGCCGGCCGGGAAGAGCTCGAGGTAGATGTCGTCGCGCTTGATCATCACCACCTGGCCGGGGCCGGGCGCGTAGACGCGCGCGCGCCGGAAGCCCAGGTGCTTCGAGTACCACCGCTCGACGGCCAGCGGGTCTTTGCAGTTGAGCGCCATGTGCGAGAACCTGGCAGCCGGCACTAGGCGATCCCCGCGGTGGCGCGCTCGGCGACCAGGTCGATGATCCGGCGCGCCAGCAGATGGCAGTGGGCGCCCGTCCGCGCCGTGACCAGGTCGCCGTCGACGACCACGTCCTCGTCGACGTAGATGGCACCCATGTTGCGGGCATCGCCCAGCAGGTTGTTGTGCACGACCAGCCGCCTGCCGCGCACCAACTCCGGGGTCGGCGCGACCAGCCAGAGGCCGTGGCAGATGATGCCCTTGACGATGTCGTGGTTCTCGAATGCCCGCTTGACGAACTCGGTGGCGGGCGGGTTCTTCTTGACGTCCTCGGTATAGCGAAGGCGGTCGGCGACCATGCCCGAGGGCACGATCAGCGCGGCGTAGGAGCCGAGCTCCTGGTCGGACACGGTTTCGAAGCTCTCCCGGCACTCGAAGGGCATGCGAGCCTCATGGCCCTGGAAGACGATGCTGGGCTGCCCCCAGAGGCGGCTCAGGAAGTGGACCTCGGCGCCTTCCTCCGCGAAGCGGTGCTGGTAGTAGTGGATCTCCGGCTCGTAGTAGTCGCTCTCGATCAGCACTCCGATCTTGCGCCCTTCCAGGCTCATCTCAAGGCCTCCCTGGCCGCCGCCGGCCGGGCGGCGGACGTTTTCATCATTTCCGCTGCCCTCTCGCCGATCATGACGATGGCGGCGTGGCAGTTCCCAGAGGGGACGGCGGGCATCACGCTGGCATCTGCCACTCGCAAGCCCTGCACCCCGTGGACCCGGAGTTGGGGATCCACCACCGCCAGCTCGTCCAGGCCCATGCGGCAGGAGCCGGCCTGGTGGTGATAGGAGTCGGCCTTCGAGCGCACAAAGTCCTCGAGGGCGGCCCGGTCTGACGAGACTCCGGGCCCGGGCAGCAGCTCACCCTTGACCCAGCCCTTGAAGGCGTGGGTGGCATAGATCTCGCGGGCCAGCTCGACGCCCTGGACCAGGCGATCGGCGTCTGCCTGGACGCCGAGGTAGTTGGGGTTGACCAGGGGCTTCTCGAGCGGGTCCGCCGCAGCCAGCCGGATCCAGCCTCGCGAGAGCGGCCGGACCACGCCCGGCAGGATGCTGATCGAGTTCGGGTGGCCCTGGCCGACGATGATGTCGAAGGGGACGTGCACGAACGCGATCTGGAGGTCCGGGACCGGCCAGCCCGGGTCCGAACGCAGGAAGAGCGCCGACTCCGACAGGTTCTGCTGGGGCGGTGGAACCGGCTGCGACGCCTCCTGGATGACCCCGGTGAGCACGTGGTTGTGGAAGTTCTCGCCCACCCCTCGCAGCGGCACCAGCGGCGTGATACCGAACTGCTTGAGCTGCTCGGGGTCGCCGATGCCTGACTGCAACAGCAGCTTGGGCGACTCGATGGCGCCCGCGCAGACCACCACCTCGTGGGCGGCGCGGGCCGTCTCCGGCTTCCCGTTCTTGGCGTACTCGACGCCCACGCAGCGCGTGCCCTCGAACAGCAGCCGGGTGGCCTGCGCTTCGGTGGCCAGGGTCACGTTGGACTGCTTGAGCGCCGGCTCCAGGTAGCCGCGCCGGCTGGAGAAGCGCTTGCCGTCCTTGACGTTGATGTGATGCCAGCCGGTACCTTCCATGGCCGGCCCGTTGAAGTCTTCGGTGCCCGGGTAGCCAAGCTCCTTGCAGGCTTCGATGAACACGGCCGAGGTGGGATTCGGCCCGTGCTTGCTCGCGTTCATGACCGGGATCGGACCGCTGTGCCCGGCTGTCGGGTTGGTGTCGTCCTCCTGTGCCTCGAGGCGCTCGAAGTACGGAAGCACGTCGTCGTACGACCACCCCGGACAGCCGTTGTAGGCCCAGTTGTCGAAGTCCGAGCGGTGCCCCCGGATGTGCATCATGATGTAGAAGTTGCTGGTGCCGCCGGGCAGCTTGCCGCGCGGCTCGTACGTCTGCCGGCCCTTCAGGCCGGGCTGGGCGACGCTGTGGTAGCCCCAATCGATGGCGGTTCCGAAGAGCGTGAACCAGAGCGCCGGGTTGTCGACGTTCTCGGGGATCCCGGGACCCCCGGCCTCCAGCACCAGCACGCGCGCTTCCGAGCCCTCGCTCAGGCGCCGGGCGAGCACCGACCCGGCGGAGCCGGAGCCGACGACGATGTAGTCGAACTCGGACACTTTCGGCTCCTCCGCTAGTCGAGCTTCTGCTCGGTGAACGGCCTGAACGGCACGCTGTCGTGGTGGTTTGACATGTATGTGATGCGGCCATCCTTGACCTGGAAATAGTTGGCCCCGTGGGCATCGATCGGCACGCCCGCGGCATTGGCCGCCTCGCAGTGCCAGATCACGGCGGCCTGGTCGCCTTCGATGACCGTGTGCAGGGGGTGCATGAGGAATTTCGAGTAGCCCTTCTTCATGCCCCCGATCGCCCCCCGCAGAGTCTCGATGCCCGACACCGGCCCTGCCAGCTGCTCGTCCATCTTGATGTCGTCGGCGAAGAGCGTCAGCCAGGTATCCCAATCCCCGGAGTTGACAGTCTGGTAGTACGCGTCTACGACCTGCTGGGTGCTGGTGGTGGTGGTGCTCACAGGACTGCTGATCCCTCCATCGGCCGCAGCTCGTCGACGATGTAAGTAGCTATCACCGGGCGCCCGCTCTGCGGCGAGCGCTTGACGATCCAGGTCTGGTAAGCGTCGAAGCCGAGCCACTTGCTCTTGGCGTCGGGCGGGTTCCAGACCTTGGCCTGCCAGTTGACCACGAGCTTGACGTTGGCCTCGTCGCCGGCGGGATCGATGTTCAGCTCCTTCATGTCGTGGATCTCGTCGAAGAACTTCCGGGTCACGCCCTCGTACCACTCAACGAAAGCGGGCTGGCCCTTCAATGTGGCCTCCGGAAAGCGCATCTCAAGGCCCTCATCGGCCAGCATCGGCAGCAACTCCGCCACCGGCGCGTGCACGTCCAGGGCCCTGTACCAGGCGTCGACCATGTCTTTGACCTCGGCCTTGCCGAGCGCTGTTGACTCCACCATTTGCCTCTCTCCTACACCTCCGTTGGGTTAGCTCATTGCCCCGCCGAGCGCACGTGGTGCCCGTGGCCAGGCACGTCGTCGGTGAGCACAAGGTCGATCAGGAACGGACTCTCGTCCGCGAACATGCGGTCGAGCGCAGGGCCGATCTGGGCGGGTCGCTCCACGCGCGCGGCCGCTACTCCGAGTGCCTCCGCCAAGCCCGAGAAGCCGATCTCAGGCTTGAGAAGGTCGAATGACGCCGGGAACTCGTGGTCCGGGATCCCGCGCTCCTTCCAGTACTGCTGGATGTTGAGCTTGAGCAGCTTGTAGCTGCCGTTGTTGCAGACCACGAACTTGGCGCCCACCCCGTGGTGGGCGGCCGTCCACAGCGCCTGGAAGGTGTACATGCTGCCGCCGTCCCCGGTGACCCCGATGACGGTGGCCTCGGGCCGGGCCAGCTTGGCCCCGATCGCGCCCGGGATGCCCACCCCCAGGGAGCCTCCGCGCGTCTGGTAGTAGTGGCCGGGTCGCTCCGGCGGGATATAGCGCGTGAGCTCCGGCGAGCAGGTCAGCGCCTCGTCAAAGAGGATGCTGTCGGCCGGCAGGCGCGCGGCCAGCTCCCTGAAGAAGCGCCCGGGCCGCATCGGCACCTCGTCCCAGGTGGCGCGATCACGGGCCAGCGCGTCCGCATCCTCCTGCCGGCGCCGCTCGCGGGCGGCGGCCAGCCGGCCCGCGGCGCCTTCCACCCCGAGCTCGCGTAGGGCCCTGCCCAGCTCTCCGAGCGTGAGCTTGGGATCCGCCACGAAGCCCACGTCGACGGTGAAGTTCTTGGCGATCTCGTAGGCGTCGAGGTCGATGTGCACGACCCGGCAGCCGGCCGCGAAGATGGCGTTCAGCTCGGGGAACACCTCGGGCAGAAGGTAGGTGCCGACCACCAGCACCGCGTCCGCCTCCTGCAGGATCGGGGTGCTGTGGCTGCCGAACATGTGGCCCAGCTGCCCTCGGTATAGGGGATGGGAGGCGGGAAGGTTGACCTCGGAGTCGTCCGCCCCCCAGCAGTCGGCCCCCAGCAGCTCAGCCACCTCGGCCAGCTCATCCTGGGCGCCTGAGTCCGCGACGCCGTCCCCGAACACGATCAGCGGCCGTCGGGCCCCAGCCAGTAAACGGGCCGCGTCGGCCACCGCCCGCGCCGGCGGCAGTGTCCGGGTGTCGGGCAGCGTGGTCTCCAGGGCCGGCTCCGTGGTGTCATCGTCGAGGACGTCCATGGGCAGGCTCAGGAATACCGGGCCCATCGGCGGGGTGGCGGCGATCTTGCTG
>DATCNF010000224.1:0-8206 GCA_036565325.1 Candidatus Dormiibacterota bacterium
GCCTTCTCCGCCAGCCACATCATCAAGACCGCTCCGACGGCGAAGTTGGGCGCCACGATCCCCCCCACGCCCTGCTCGGCGCAGGCCCGCTCCAGGCGGTCGACGCCCTCGGGCGCGATCCCGGAAGTCCCCACCACCGGCGCCGCCCCCGCGGCCACGGCGGCCAGCGCGTTGTCGAGGCCGGCGCCAGGGTGCGTGAAGTCGACCAGGACCTCCGGCCGGTTCTCACGCAAGGCGGTGGCGAGGTCGTCCCCGCGCCCCACGCCACCGACGTATTCGATGCCTTCGGCGGCGGCCAGCGCGGGTTCCAACGCGGCGCCGACCTGGCCGCGATGGCCGGCCAGTAGAACGCGAATCATCTCGTTGCTCATCAGTTTGTGCGGGCCGCCCAACGTTTGACGAAAGCCATTTCCAAGACTATGTTCGCGTTTACTTCGCGATCGCCATTGCGGTCAGCGTCCCGCGCCGCCGCGCTCGCGAGCTAGCAAAGGGTGGTCGGGTATGCAAACAGCGTCCAGGACCTCTGCGGGTGTGACCCATCCGCTGGATCCACTGACAGCGGACGAGGTGACGGCCGCGTCCCAGATCCTGAAACGAGAGCAGGGTCTGAAGGAGAGCGCCCGCTTCGTCACGATCGCTCTCAAGGAGCCGGCCAAGCCCTCTGTCCTCGCCTTCAAGGACGGCGATCCCATCGACCGCCAGGCCTCCATCGTCCTGCGCGAGCGGTCCGAGAAGAAGACCTACGAGGCGGTCGTGTCCATCAGCGGCGAGCAGGTGGTGTCTTTCCGCGAGGTCGCGGGCGTGCAGCCATCGATCATGCTCGAGGAGTTTCTGACCGCCGAGGAGGCGGTCAAGAACGACCCGCGCTGGCAGGAAGCCATGCGCAAGCGCGGCGTCAACGACTTCAGCCTCGCCATCCTGGACCCCTGGTCGGTCGGTTGGAACGGTCCCCAGGACGACCCCGACAAGGGCCGCTTCGTCCGACCCCTGACCTGGCTCCGCAGCGGAGAGGGCGAGTTCGCCTATGCCAGGCCGGTGGAAGGCCTGGTCACACTCTTCAATCTCGACACCAATGAGGTGGTCAGCGTCGACGACCACGGGGTGGTGCCGCTCACCGACGCCAAGGCCAACTACGAGGCTGGCCGCATCAGCGACGCCGCCAACTTCCCCCGGTTTCCGGACGGACCGCGGCAGGACCTGAAGCCGATCGAGATCACGCAGCCCAGCGGGACCAGCTTCCAGGTCGACGGGCACCGCGTGCGCTGGCAGAAGTGGAGCTTCCGGATCGGCTTCACGCCCCGCGAGGGGCTGGTCCTCTACACGATCGCCTACCACGACAAGGGGCGCGACCGCTCCGTCATATACCGGGCCTCGCTGTCGGAGATGTTCATCCCCTACGGCGACCCCGCGCCCACCCACCACCGCAAGAACGTGTTCGACATGGGCGAGTACGGCGTGGGTGCGCTCGCCAACAGCCTCGAGCTCGGCTGTGACTGCCTGGGCGAGATCCAGTACTTCGACGGCGTCGTCAACGACAACGACGGCAACCCGATCGTGCTCCAGAACGCCGTCTGCATGCACGAAGAGGACTTCGGGATGCTCTGGAAGCACCAGGACTTCCGCACGATGGCCACCGAGGTCCGGCGCTCGCGCCGCCTGGTGGTCTCCATGGTCGCCACCGTCGGCAACTACGAGTACGGCTACTACTGGTACCTGTACCAGGACGGCTCGATCGAGTACGAGGTCAAGATGACCGGCGTCATGTCCAACGGCGCCATCGCGCCCGGCGAGAAGCCGAAGTACGGCGAAGTGGTGGCGCCCGGGATCTACGGACCCAACCACCAGCACTTCTTCAGTGTCCGCCTCGACATGGCAGTCGATGGCGCCAACAACTCGGTCTACGAGTGCGACAGCGCGGCGGTGCCGCCGGGTCCGGACAACCCGCACGGAAACGCCTGGACCGTCAACAAGCGCCTCCTGAAGAGCGAGTCCGAGGCGCAGCGGACGGTGGAGCCGATGGCCGCCCGCTACTGGAAGATCTCCAACCCGGAGCAGCTCAACGCACTCGGCGAGCCGGTGGCCTACAAGCTGATGCCGGGAGAGAACATCCTCCCCTTCTACCAGCCGGAAGCCCCGGCCCTGAAGCGAGCGCAGTTCACCACCAAGCACCTCTGGGTCACCGCCTACGACCCGGCGGAGATGTACGCGGCGGGCGACTACCCGAACCAGCACCCGGGCGGCGCCGGCCTGCCCGAATACACCAAGGACGACCGGCCGATCGAGAACACCGACGTGGTGGTCTGGTACACGTTCGGCGCCCACCACCCGGTGCGGCCCGAGGAATGGCCGGTGATGCCGGTCAACTACATCGGGTTCCATCTCAAGCCGCAGGGCTTCTTCGATGGCAACCCGGCACTGGACGTCCCGGTGCCGGCGGCGTGCCACCATCCGGCCGCCGAGCACAACGGGCACTAGGGAGGGAAAGAGAGATGTCTGAGACAAAGGTTCCGACCGGCAGCCCGGTGGGGGCGTTCCCGCCCCCGCCGCCACTCCACGAGACCGTCGTCGTCGCCGAGCCGTCGCAAGCGGCCGGCGCCGGCACCTTGCGCCGCAACGCGCTCTCCATGCCGGAGGTGCTGGCCCAATCGGTGGCCAACGCCGCGCCAACGGCCGCCATGGCCCTGCTGCCGCTGCTGGTGTTCCTCAACGCCGGGAACGGCACCTGGCTTTCGTTCGTGGCGGCCGTCATAACCATGGTCTGCGTCGGCTACTGCGCGGCACAGTTCGCCAGCCGGATGAACTCGGCCGGCGGCTTCTATGTCTGGGTCACCAAGGGCTTCGGTCCGGCGGCGGGCCACGCCTCCGGCTGGGGGCTGCTGCTCGGCTACATCGCGACCGGGATGGCGACCACGCTGGGCTTCGCCATCTTCGGCGGCGATTTCCTGAACCGGGTGATGGGTGTCAAGGCAGACAGCATCTGGCTGGTGGTCATCCTCCTGGCGATCGACACCGTTCTGCCGATCGCCGTCGCCATCGCCGACATGGGTCTCTCCGCCCGCACCTCGCTGACGCTGGAGTCGATCTCGATCGTGATCATCCTGGTCCTATGTGTCGCGATCTGGATCGCGCACGGCCCCGTGGACGGCAATCAGCTCACGTTCAGTGGGGTGAAAGGCGGCGGCATCCTGGTGGGCGTCACCCTCGCCATCTTCGCCTTCGTCGGTTTCGAGAGCGCCGGCGCCCTGGGGATGGAGGCCAAGAACCCCCAGAAGAACATCGGCCGGGCGATCATCTTCAGCGCTCTGATCGTGGGCGTCTTCTACCTGATCGTGTCCTACTCCCAGGTGCTGGGATTCCAGGGCACCGACCAGTTCGCCAAGAGCTCCGCGCCCATGCCTGACCTGGCGGGCAAGGTCGGCGTCGGCTTCCTGGCCCCGATCATCGACATCGGGATCATCTGCAGCATGTTCGCCTGCACGCTCGCCTGCATCAACGCCTCGGCGCGCATGCTCCTGACCATTTCCCACGACGGCATGGGTCACTCCGTGATGACCCGCGTCTCTGCCAGCCGGAAGACGCCGCACATCGGCATCTGGGTCGCGGGCCTCCCCATGTTCATCGTCCCCGCGGCCTTCATCCTCGTCGGCCGGTCCGCCGTGGACGTCACCGGCTGGTCGGGCACGGTCGCGACCTTCGGGTTCATGCTGGGCTACGGGCTCGTCTCGGCTGCCGCGCCCTACTACCTCTACAAGATGGGCGAGAGCAAGCCGCTGGTCTGGCTGGCCGGGATCGTGGGCGCCGTGTCCATGGTGATCGTCTTCTACGCCAGCTGGCTGCCGACGACGATCCCGCTCATCGGCCAGTACTTCTCACCGCTGACGTCGCCCTACGACAAGCTGCCCTACGTCTTCTTCGCCTGGGCGGCGATCGGGATTCTCTGGTTCGCCATCGTCAGGACCAGCAGGCCCGAGGTGGGGAAGTCGGTGGGCTCTCGGTATGAGAGCCACGAGCCGGCCTCGGTCTGACCTGACACAAAAAAGCCCGGGAGCCGAGGCTCCCGGGCTCCTTTTCTTTACCTAGCGGCGCGGTCCGCGGCTGCCGCGGTCTCGGCCACCGCCGTTGCGCCCGCCTCCCATTGGCCTGCGCTCGCCCATCTCCTGTGGGGGCGATGCCAGCGCGGTGGCCATGGCCTCGGGGTCGATCTTCTCGTTGATGGGCTCGCCGCGTGAGGTGAGCTCGTCGATGGCGGCCTGCCGGGACAGGTTGAGCCGGCCCTGGCTGTCGATCTCGGTCGCCTTGACCATGATCTCGTCGCCCACGTTGGCCACCTCCTCGACCCGCTCGACCCGGTGGTCGGTGAGCTTGGAGATATGGACCAGGCCGTCCTGGTTGGGCAGCACCTCGACAAAGGCGCCGAAGGGCATGATGCGGACCACCTTGCCGCGGTAGATCCGCCCCACCTCGACCTCGTCGGTGAGGCCCTTGATCCAGTCGATCGCCTTCTTGGCCCCATCCTGGTCGGTGGAGGCGATGAAGACCCGCCCATCGTCCTCGATGTCGATCTGGGCGCCGGTCTCCTCGACGATCTTGCGGATGACCTTGCCACCGGGGCCGATCACGTCGCGGATCTTGTCGGGGTTGATCATGATGGTGGTGATGCGGGGCGCGTAAGGGCTCATCTCGCGGCGCGGCTCGGCGATCACGGCGAGCATCCGCTCCAGCACGTGGAGACGCGCCTCGCGGGCCTGCTCCAGGGCCTCGGCCATCAGCTCCCGGGTGAGGCCCTTGATCTTGATGTCCATCTGGAGGGCCGTGATCCCGTCCCGGGTGCCGGCGACCTTGAAGTCCATGTCGCCGAGCGCGTCCTCGACACCCTGGATGTCGGTCAGCACCTTATAGCCGCCCTCGCGGGTGACCAGGCCCATGGCGATGCCCGCCACCGGCGCCTTGAGCGGCACGCCGGCGTCCATCATGGCCAGGGTCGAGCCGCAGACCGACGCCATCGAGGTCGAGCCGTTGGAGGAGAGGATCTCGGAGACCAGCCGCATCGTGTATGGCCACTCCTCGAGGGGCGGCACCACCGGCAGCAGCGCCCGCTCGGCGAGCGCGCCATGTCCGATCTCGCGGCGGCTGGCGCTGCGCAGCGGGCGCGCCTCGCCGACCGAGTAGGGCGGCATGTTGTAATGGTGCATGTAGCGCTTGGTCTCCTCGAGACCGAGCCCGTCCAGCTTCTGCTGGTCGCCCATGGTCCCCAGGGTGAGGATGGTCAGGGCCTGGGTCTGGCCGCGGGTGAAGAGCCCGGAGCCGTGGGTGCGGGGCAGCACGCCGACCTCGACCGAGATCGTCCGGATGTCCTTGGGCCCGCGGCCGTCGGGGCGAAGCCCCTCCTCGATGATGCGCTGGCGAACGCGGTCCTTGACCTTCTTGTCGAAGAGCGCGCCCAGCGCCAGCGCCTGGTCGGGGAACCGCTCGCCGAGCGCCTTCAAGGTCTCCGAGCGGAGCTGGTCAAGCGCCGTGTTGCGGGTCGACTTCTCCTTCTTGTAGGCGGCCTCGTCTATGCGCAGGGAGACGTACTCGTTGACCACGTCCACCATCTCCTGCGGATAGGTCGGGGGCGTGAAGGTGACCTTCTCGACGCCGGCCTCGTCGCGGAGCTCCTTCAAGCCCCCACAGATGCCGCGGATGGCGTCGTGTGCCATCTCCAGGGCGTCGACCACGACCTGCTCGGTAACGCCCTTGGCGCCAGCCTCGACCATCAGGATGGCGTCGGCGGTCCCGGCCACCACCAGATCCAGCGTCGACTCCGCCATCTGCGACTGGGGCGGGTTCACGACCAGCTGGTTGTTGATGTAACCCATGCGCACCGCCCCGATCGGGCCCTCGAAGGGGATGTCGCTGATCGTCAGCGCCGCCGAGGCGCCGTTGATCGAAAGGGTCGCGGGGTCGTTCTCCTGGTCGACCGAGAGCACGGTCGAGACCACCTGGACGTCGTTCCGGAACCCGCTCGGGAAGAGCGGCCGGATCGGCCGGTCGGTGAGCCTGCAGGTGAGCACGGCCTGCTCGGTCGGCCGGCCCTCGCGGCGGATGAAGCCGCCGGGGATTTTGCCCGCCGCGTACATCTTCTCCTCGTAGTCGCAGGTCAGTGGGAAGAAGTCGACTCCCTCCCGCGGAGAAGCCGCCATGGTCGCGGTGCAGAGCACCACGGTGTCGCCGGCGCGGATGATGACCGCGCCGTTGGCCTGCTCGGCGACGCGACCCGTTTCGATCGTCACCTGGCGTCCGGCCACATTCAGTTGTTTCGTGACTATTGCCACGTATACCTCCATCGGCTCGGAGGCGGGTCGGTGAGCCAGGTGCTTGAAGGCTGGACGGGAACTTACTTGCTCAACCGCCGGCCTTCAAGGGCCTGACCCGGAGACCGACCTCCGGCCCAAAAAATATTCGGGCGGGTCAAGACCCGCCCCTACTACCTCCTGATCCCGAGCTTGGAGATCAGAGCGCGATAGCGCTCGACGTCGTTGCCGCTCAGGTAGTTGAGGAGCCGACGCCGCTTCCCGACCAGGAGAAGTAGGCCGCGGCGGGAGTGGTGGTCCTTCTTGTTCACCTTGAGATGCTCGGTGAGCTGCTGGATCCGCTCCGTGAAGATGGCGATCTGGACCTCGGGGGACCCGGTGTCCGTTTCGTGGAGCCTGTGCTCCCCGATCAGATTCGTCTTCTTGCTATCGACTGCCAAACCGACCAGTGATTATATCGATCAGGCGAATTCGACCGAACCGTCGGAGCGGGGGTCGGCCCCCGCCCGCCAGGCGCCGGGCCCGTCGACGACCAGCGCGGCGGCGTGGCCCAGGGCCGAGCTGCGCGGCGGAACCAGCTTCACCGGCAGGTCCCCGCGCTGCAGCTCGGCGGCGCCGGGGTAGTCGGCCTCCACCCACAGCTCCCCGCCTCCGGGCGCCACCCGCACCCGGGGCGCGGCCACGGCCGCGGCGGGGTCCAGGCCGGCGTCGACCAGGTTCACCAACAGCTGGGCCTGGACCTGGGGCTGGCCGTCGGCGCCCATCGACCCGAAGCTTGCCCAGGGCCGCGCCTCGCTTTTCCGGGAAGCCAGGGCCGGGATCAGCGTGTGCATGGTCCGCTTGCCCGGCTCCAGGCGGTTGACGTGTCCCGGATCGAGGCTGAAGTAGACACCGCGGTTCTGGAGCAGGATGCCGGTCCCCTCGGCGATCACGCCGGAGCCGAAGGCGTTGGCCACGCTCTGGATGAACGAGACCACGTTGCCGTGCTCGTCGGCACAGCAAAGGTAGACGGTGTCGCCCTCCGGGATGGCCTCCCCGCGCCCCGCGCCCACCGCGTCGGGGTCGAGGAAGGGAGCCTCCGGCACCTCGGCGAAGTCGGGGTCGGTGAGGTACCGGTCGCGCAGCGGGTAGGCGACATCGCGTAGCCGGTACAGCTCGCGGGCCAGGGCCGGCCCCGGCCGCAGCAGCGCGGTGCCCACCCGTTCCAGGCGCCGGATCAGCGCCAGCGCGAGCAGGCCCTGGGTGGGCGGCGGCATCTCGTAGACGGTGAAGCCGCGATAGCCCGCCGCGATCGGGGCGCTCCAGCGTCCGCGATGCGCCGCCAGGTCGGCCGCGGTGACCAGGCCACCCCGGCGCTGGATCGCCGCCGCGATGGCGGCGGCCAGCTCGCCGCGGTAGAAGACGTTCACGCCCTGGCGGCCGATCAGCTCCAGGGAGTGCGCCAGCTCCGGGTTCCGCAGCAGCATGCCGGCGTGCAGCGGGGGCAGCAGCCGCGCCGCCTCCGGCTCCGCCACCAGCCAATCGAAGTGCTGGTGGAGGTCGCCGGCCAGGCCCTCGGTGACCACGAAGCCGTCCCGAGCCAGCGCCACCGCCGGCTCCACGATGCGGCCCATGCCCACGCTCCCGTAGGTCTCCAGGAGGCGGCCCCAGGCATCGACGGTGCCCGGCACCGTGACCGTGAGGATGCCGTGTGGCGGCATCACCTCGTGCCCGCGCTCGCGGACGCTGTCCAGCGTTGCCAGGCTGCCAGAGCGCCCGGCGCCCTCGAATCCGACCGGGGCGGCCGCCCCCGCCGGCCAGACCATCGCGAAGAGGTCGCCGCCGATCGAGGTCATGTGCGGGTAGACGACGCAGAGCACGGCATCGGCGACCAGCGCCGCGTCGATCGCATTCCCACCCTCGCGGAGCACGGC
>DATCNF010000225.1:0-1630 GCA_036565325.1 Candidatus Dormiibacterota bacterium
GCCTGAGCCGGACCCGCAGCCTGAGCCGGACCCGCAGCCTGAGCCGGGCCCGCAGCCTGAACGGGGGCCCAGCCCGCCGCGGGCGCCGGGTGACCGGCCGTCCCGTGAGCGCCAGCTTTCTGCCGGGAGCCCCTGCGCCCGGCTAGACATCCCACGGCTGGAAGTGTCAAGCGGCCTGGCTGAGGTTAGTGCTGGTGCGGTGGGCCCAGGCGGTGGTTTCACTGTAAGGCGTGTGGTGGGCAAGGCAGCCGTGCAGGATGCCGACGAGGCGGTTGCCAAGAGCGCGGAGCGCGGCGTGGTGGGTGTCGCCGGCGGCGCGGCGGTGGTCGTAGTAGGCACGGGCGCCGGGTGAGGCGCTGAGGGCGGAGAAGGCCCAGAGGTAGAGTGCGTCGGCGAGGCGCTGGTTGCGGACATAGCGGGCCAGCACAACGCGTCTGGTGCCGGAGGCTCTGGTGATCGGTGATGTCCCGCCGTAGTTCTTGCGACACTTGGCGGTGGCATAGCGGTCCGGCGCATCGCCGAACTCGCCGAGCACCCGGGCGCCGAGGATGGTCCCTAGTCCTGGCAGGGAACGGACCACCACGGCGTCCGGGTGCTGCTCAAAATCCGCGGCCAGCTGCTGTTCGAGGGCGGTGATCTGGGTGGTCATCTCGGCGATGACCGCCACGGAGGCGCTGACGGTGGCGCCCATCGCGGCCGCCACGGCCGGGGCGGGCGCCAGCTGGGGGGTGCGCAGCGCCGTCTGGATCTGCGCGGCCCGCGCGTCGATGTGGCGCTGGCGGCCGCCGCGGCGCAGCGCCGCGGCGATCTTTGGCCGGGACAGCGCCGCGCCCAGCGCCGGGGCTGGGGCAGCCCGGAGTACCCCGGCCGCGTCGCCGCTGGTCAGGTCCTCGAACGCGGCCAGCGCGGCGGGGTAGAACTCCCGCAGCGCCGAGCGGAGCATGTTCGCCTGCCGGCGCCGGGACCAGATCATCGACTGGTGCGCGCGGGCCAGGACTTTTACCGCTTCGGCCAGGTCACTGTCGCCGGCAACCGGGCGGTGGTTGTGCCGGTCGGTGCGGACCAGGTCCGCCAGCACCTTCGCATCGCCGGGATCAGACTTCGCCCCCGACGCGGAGTGCCGGTCACGGTAGCGGGACGCAGACATCGGGTTCACCGCGAACACCTGGTAGCCCGCGGCGACCAGCGCAGTCACGAACAACCCCCGGTCGGTCTCGATCCCGATCACCACGTCCCCGGGTTCTTGTGCGTGCCGGGCGGCCAGTTCGTGGAACCGGGCGATGCCCTCCACGCCCTCAGGCAGCCGGCCCCCGCCCAGCCGCTTGCCGTTCTCATCCTCCACGTACACGTCATGGTGAGCTTCCGCCCAGTCCACGCCGGCAAAGATCATCTGGCTCCTCTCACCTGCCTGCGGATTACGCCGTGAGCCAGAGGACTCCAGCAGCTCCCTAATGGATCAGTGCTCGGGGCACGACATCCCACCAGCTGTCCGAGGAGACCTCACCAGCCAGCAGGGGCACGGTCTAGCCGTAGGGCTCAAGGCCCAGGAGGGGTCAGTGCTCACCTGCTGGTGGCTCAGCCGACCATCCTCGCTCCACCAACCGGGCGAAGGTGATCGATTCCCATTAGG
>DATCNF010000226.1:0-5844 GCA_036565325.1 Candidatus Dormiibacterota bacterium
CGTCGATGGCGCCGCTGAAGTTGTCGACGCGGACCGAGTAGGAGCCGTCCGGGTTCTGAGCGATGGTGACCAGGAAGTCGGTGCCGCGCACCTCGGCGGTCGAGGAGTTGGGGCCCGAGACCTTGAAGCTCGCCCCGCCGACCAGCTGGGCCACGCGGTTCCAGGTCTTGCCCAGGGCCTGGCTGAGCTGGACGTTCCAACCTCCACCGTTGGCCTGGACCAGCTGGGTGATCGTGAGCTGGGTGTTGGCGTCCATGCGGGTCACCGACCCGTCCGGGAAGTTGATGGCGGCGCGTGTGCTCGGGCCGGTGGTGATCTCCTCGCCCTGTGTCAACTGCTCGCCGGTGGCGCCGGCGTGGCTGGCGGCATTGCCGGCCGCCTTCAGCTGGACGGTGCCGTTGAAGATGGTGAGGCGGGCGGCGCCGGACGCGATCGCAGGCGGGCGTGTCAGGACGTAGGCGCCGGCGGCGCCCAGGATCACCAGCGCGATGAATGCCCCCACAACCACGCGCCGCCGGGCCGTGGCTACCAAATCCTCTTCCCAACCGCGTGATACGACTCGGGTCGCGCTCCTCTTCCCGAGGAGCAGGCCAGCTTAGCCGGTTGGACGGCCCCGTGGACGACCTCTCTTGCTCCAGGCGGCATGCCCGGAGGCTACGGCCAGAGTGAGGGCCACACGATCCCCGCCGTCACATCCCGAATGTGAGGGCCGTCACACCCCACCCCAACCCTCCCCTGAGGGGAGGGGGTCGTTCTTACTTGATCTCGACCGTGGCGCCCGCTTCCTTGAGCTTGGTGGCCGCCTTGTCGGCGTCCTCCTTGCTGACGTTCTCGAGCACCGGCTTGGGTGCCGCGTCGACCAGGTCCTTGGCCTCCTTGAGGCCGAGCTGGGTGACCTCGCGGACCGCCTTGATGACGTTGATCTTGCTGTCGCCGACCGCGGTGAGCTGGACCGTGAACTCGGTCTTCTCCTCGGCCGGGGCCTCCTCGGCGGCCGCGGGCGCCGCCGCTGCGGGTGCCGCGGCCACGGCGGCCGCCGGCTTGATGCCGAGCTCGCTCTCCAGGATCTCGAGCGCTTCCTTCACGTCGAGCACGCTCCATTCCTTGAGCGCTTCGACGAAGTCCTTGGGGGTGACCTTGGTAGCTGCCATGACTCTTACGCTGCCTCCAGATTGTTCTTGTGAACTTCAAGGGCGCTCGCCAGCTGGGCGAGCGGGGTGTTGATGGCGGACGCCAGCTGGGCGATCGGCGACAGGATGGTCCCCGCCAGCATCGAGATCAAAACCTCCCTGGGCGGCAGGTCTGCGAGCTGCTTGAGCTGGTCGGGGTTCAGGACGCGGCCCTCCACCAGCCCGCCCACGATCTCGAGCTTGAGCCGGCTGCTGCGCACGAACTCGTTCAGGAGCTTGATCGGGACGCCCAGGTCGTCGTAGCCGAAGGCGATCCCGACCGGGCCGACCAGCACCTGCTGGAAATCATCGTGGCCGGACTCCACGGCCGCCCGGCGCGCCAGCGTGTTCTTGACCACCCGATACTCGACCTCGCCGCCCCGCAGGCGGCCGCGCAGCTCTTCCATCTGGCTGACGGTGAGGCCGCGGTAGTCGGTGAGCACCGCGACTTTGGCCTTGCGCAGCTTCTCGGTGAGCAGGGCGACCTGCTGCTCCTTTTCGGGTCTTGCCATAAAAAATCCTCCGTACCTCCAGACAGGCACGGAGGCTCAAGCCTCGAGCGTGCGCCTCGGCTGGAGATTAAGACGCGCCCACACGCGTCACCAGCTGTCTGGGGCGAACCGCCGAATTATACCTGCGTCCCCCACCCCATCCCTCCCCGTCGGGGAGGGGGTCTCTCTCTCTTAGGAGGTGCTGAGCTTGGCGGCTTCCTTGACGTCGACCGGGACTGAGGGGCCCATGGTCGAGGCCAGGTAGAGCGAGCGCAGGTACTGGCCCTTGGAGGTGGTCGGCTTGTTGCGGACCAGCGCCTCCACCAGCGCGGCCAGGTTGCCGTGCAGCTGGTCGGTCGCGAAGGACACCTTGCCGATGGGCACGTGCACGATCCCGAACTTGTCGGTGCGGAACTCCACGCGCCCGCCCTTGACCTCTTTGACCGCCCGCCCCACGTCGAAGGTGACGGTGCCCGCCTTGGGGTTGGGCATCAGGCCGCGAGGGCCCAGGATGCGGCCCAGCGGCCCCACCTTGGGCATCATGTCCGGGGTCGCCACCGCCACGTCGAAGTCGGTCCAGCCGCCCTGGATCCTGGCCACCAGGTCGTCGCCGCCCACGAAGTCGGCGCCCGCGTCGGTCGCCTCCTTGGCCTTGTCGGCGCCCACGAAGGCGAGCACGCGCACCTGCTTGCCGGTCCCGTTGGGCAGCACCACCGAGCCGCGGACCATCTGGTCGGCGTGCTTGGGATCGACTCCCAGGCGCACGTGCGCCTCGACCGAGGCGTCGAACTTGACGTTCGAGGTGTCCTTGACGACCTCCGCGGCCTTCATCGGTTCCAGGCCGCCGTTGCCGCTCTCCGCGAGGGCGGCCTCGATCTTCTTGAGCGCCTCGTCGTAGCGCTTGCCGTGCTTAGCCAATGACCTCGATCCCCATCGAGCGGGCGGTGCCGGCGACCATCTTGGCCGCCTTCTCGACCTCGTACGCGTTGAGGTCCTTGGCCTTGGCTTCGGCGATCGTCAGCAGCTGCTGGCGGGTGACCTTGCCGACCTTCTCACGGTTCGGCTTGGGCGAGCCCTTGTCGATGCCGGCCGCCTTCTTGAGCATGTTGACGGTGGGTGGCGTCTTGAGGATGAAGGTGAAGCTGCGGTCCTCGTAGATCGTGATCTCGGCCGGCACCACGTCGCCCGCCTGCTGCTGGGTGCGCTCGTTGTAGGCCTTGCAGAACTCCATGATGTTGATGCCGTGCGGGCCCAGCGCGGTGCCCACCGGGGGCGCCGGCGTGGCCTTGCCCGCCTGCAGCTCGATCTTCAGGATCGCCCTGATCTTTTTCTTGCCCATGTCCTAGTGCACCTTCTCGACTTGCAGAAGGTCGAGCTCGACCGGGGTCTCGCGGCCGAACATGTTGACCAGCACCTTGAGCTTGCCCTTCTCGGGGTTGATCTCGTCGACCTTGCCGTGGAAGTCGGTGAACGGCCCGTCCACCACCCGCACGCTCTCGCCGACCTGGAACTCGACCCGGATCTTGGGCGCTTCCTGCTTCATCTGCTTGAGGATCGCCCGCACTTCCTTCTCCTGGAGCGGCACCGGCTTGTTGCCGCTGCCCACGAAGGAGGTGACGCCGGGGGTGTTGCGGACGACGTACCAGGACTCGTCCGACATCTTCATCTTGACCAGGATGTAGCCCGGGAAGATCCGCTTCTGGACGTGCCGGCGCTTGCCGTCCTTGATCTCGATCTCGTCCTCCATGGGGACGAGGACCTCGAGGATCTTGTCGTGCATGTCCATCGACTCGATGCGCTTCTCCAGGTTCTTCTTGACCTTCTCCTCGTGCCCGCTGTAGGCGTGCACGACGTACCACTGCACGTCGGTGTCGACGGCGGGTTCGGTCCTGGTGCTCTCGGTAGCCATTCCTCTTCCTGTGTTATCCGGTCCTGCTGAGTCCGCTGTAGACCCAGCGCTTCACCGCCTCGCCCACCACCAGGTCGACGCCGCCGATGAAGACGGCCAGCACGACCACGGTCGCGACCACCACCATGGTGTAGCGCCAGAGCTCACCGGGGGTCGGCCAGACCACCTTGCGGAGCTCGTCGTAGACCTCCCGGAGGAAGCGGACGACCCCGAACTCCTGGTCCTGGTCCGTGCGGCGTGCGGTTACGGCCACCGGCTACTTGGTCTCCTTGTGAGCCGTGTGCTTGCGGCACCAACGGCAGTACTTGCGCAGCTCCAGCCGGTCAGGATCGTTCTTCTTGTTCTTGACCGTGGAGTAGTTGCGCCGTTTGCACTCGGGGCACTGCAGGGTGATGATCGTTTCCATAGCTCGTCCGGTGGTTGGGATTCAGCGGGCTGGGCCCAAAAAATAAAGCCTAGGGTCCCTAGGCCTTGTCAATAGTACCACCGGACCGGACCCCCGTAACCCCGCCTACCATCTGTCTACGTGGCCCCCGAGCCGAAGACCGTGGTCGTCCTCCACGGCGACCAGACCGGCGAGGAGCTGCTCAAGGAAGCACTTCGGGTCCTGGCCGCCGACGTGACCGGGATCGCCCTCCAGCTCCACCACTTCGACCTCTCGCTGGACAACCGCCGGGAGACCCGCAACCAGGTCGTCCTCGACGCCGCGACCACGCTCAAGGAGGTGGGTTACGGGATCAAGGCGGCGACCATCACCCCCGAGGGCACCGGCGATGTCGGCAGCCCCAACGCCATCCTCCGCAAGGCGGTGGACGGGCGGGTGATCGTCCGGACCGGGCGCCGGATCCCGGGCGTCCGGCCCCTGGCCGCGGTCTACGCGCCGATCAGCGTGATCAGGATGGCGGTCGACGAGGCCTACGGCGCCAAGGAGTGGCGGGAGGGCCACGACCTCGACGAGTGGGCGTTCCGGACCGAGAAGATCAGCCGCCGCACCTCCCGGATCGTGGCCGACTACGCATTCCGGCACGCCCGGCGGCTGGGCGCCAAGGTCTTCGGCGGCCCCAAGTTCACCGTCAGCCCGGTCTTCGAGGGGATGTTCAAGGAGGAGCTGGACGCCGCCGCCGAGCGCAACCCGGACGTCAAGTACGACCCCCAGCTGATCGACGCCACCTACGCCCTGCTGCTGGCCACCACCGGCGAGCCGCTGGTGATCCCCGCCCTCAACCGGGACGGGGACACGATGTCCGACCTGGTCATGCAGATGTTCGGGACCATCGCCGCCGCCGAGTCGACGCTGCTCGCCTTCGACGACGAGCTCAAGGTGGCGATGGTCATGACCGAGGCGCCGCACGGCACGGCGCCCGCCCTCCAGGGCAAGAACCTGGCCAACCCCATGGCCATGATCCTGGCCGTCGCTTCCCTGCTCGGCTACATGCACGGCCCGCAGTACCACACCGCCTCGCGCGCCCTCTATGAGTCGACCCTGGAGGCGGTCGCCGAGGGCGTCAAGACCGCCGACCTGGGCGGCCACAGCTCGACCACCGACTTCACCGACGAGGTCATCCACCGCGTCAGGACCAAGATCGACGTCTGGGGATCGTTGAGCGATATCGAGAGATAGGCATTGCCCGCCCGCGCCCTGCGCTACCTGGCCCTGGGTGATTCGCTCACGATCGGCACCGGCGCCAGCAATGAGCATCACAACTTCCCGACCCAGCTCTCGCGCAAGCTCTCGGCGGAGAGCGGCCGGCTGGTCCGGCTGACCAATCACGCCGTGGACGGCGCCACCACCGACGACCTGATCCGCGACCAGCTCGACCAGGTCGACTCCGTGCGCCCCGACTACGTCAGCGTCCTGATCGGCGCCAACGACATCTCGCAGGGCCGCGGCCGCGCCGAGTACCAGGGCTCGCTGATCTGGATCTACGACGTGATCGCGTCCCGCGGGCTGCCGCCCACCCGGGTGGCCACCATATCGATCCCGGACTGGTCGGCGGTGCCCGCCGGCGGGCGCTTCGGGAACCCCGACAGCCTGCGCCTGGTGATCGAGGGCTTCAACGCCGTGGCCCGGACCGAGTCCGCCACCCGCGGCTTCGTGTTCGTGGACATCGCCGAGCTCAGCCGCTCGCGCCTCGCCGAGGAGGGCTGGACGTCAGCGGACGGCCTGCACCCGGGCGATCCCCAGTACGCGGCCTGGGCCGACCACATCTGGGACCAGGTGCGCGAAGGCTGGAGGGCTTGAGCAAGGCCCCCTCCCCCACGGGGAGGGTTGGGG
>DATCNF010000227.1:0-3528 GCA_036565325.1 Candidatus Dormiibacterota bacterium
GGCCTCGAAGTCACACAACGAGACCACCCGATCCGCGATCGAGGTTTCGCCCGCCAGCCGGCGCGTGGTCTGCATCACCACCCGCTCGGCGCGCTTGATCTCCTGGGCCAGCTTGTTCACCGCAGCCCTGCCCCTGCGTCCTGCCCTGGGCGCCCGGCGCCGGGCGTTGGCGAGCACCCGCTGCGCTTGCTTCAGCGCGCTCTGGGCCAGATCGCGGAGTTCGCCGGTGTGCTTGAGCACGGTCACCTTGGAACTCGGCCGCCCCAGCCCCAGCGACATCTTCCGCGCCACCTTGGCGGCGCTCCGCCTCCGGTTCCGGAACTTGGTCCGCAGCGCCAGCCCCGCCGCCTTGACCGCACCCACTGCACGGCCGATTCGACTGATCCCGTGCGCGCACAGCCCCGAGTCGGTCGGGTAGCGCACGTCCGCCTCCATGGCTGTGCAGTCCACCCGCAGCCGGCGGCTGCGCAGTACCTTCTTCTCCACCGCCGCCCGCAGCGTCTCCCGGTTGAGCTCCTCAACGATCTCAGTACCGAAACGCTGCGTCAGCTTCAGCAGTGTGGTCGGGTGCGGCACCGGAACCAGCAATCCCAGCCGGCAGAACCGCCGCCAGGACAGGGAGTCGGCCACCTCCTTGACCAGCGTTTCGTAGCCCAGGCCGTGGCGGTGCTTGAGGTACATCAGCCGCAGGTAGGTCTCGATCGGGATCGTCGGGCGCCCGATCGAACACGAGAACCGGGCGACGAACGGCGCCAGGAACCGATCGTCGCCGAGCAAGGCATCGACCGCGGCCAGCTCACCCGAGAGAGCCTTCGCCTCGGGCGGCATGACGGCGTCGAACAGCTCGACCTGACTGTCTCGCAGTCGAAGCATTCGGAAACCCCCGCTGGAACGTGAAGTGGGACGTGGGCGTGGCGCAGCGAGCGAGCTTATTTTCGCCGAAGCGGGGGCCCTTCGGACGTCCAGTTTTTCAGGGGGAAGTAGTTAGCGAACATGAGAAGGTTCGCGCAGCGCCGACTCTCGGGCCCGGTTTCGAATATAAGTGCGCCTGGCAGGAGTCGAACCTGCTACCTCTTGCTCCGCAGGCAAGCGCTCTATCCGTTGAGCTACAGGCGCGAGGCGCGACCGATCAGTTTATCGGGCACGTGAATAGACGGCGTCCGCGGCCTTGCGGGAGTCGACCGGATCGAGGTCGGCGGTCAGGATCATGACGTCGAACTGCTTGACCTGCCAGAAGGCGAGGTAGGCCGCCTTCCCGTTGACCGCGCGGTCGTACACCCAGGAGTTGGCGCCCAGGCCCGTCGCTGAGCCCACGGTGAGGCCTGGCGTCTGCTGCCCCTGCTGGGGTGTTGGGAAATTGAGAAGGCCGCGCTTGTAGGCGGTGGTCGCCGAGCCCTCATCCTTGTAGCGGATCACGAAGGAGGTGGCGCTTTTGCCCTGGCCCGCGCCCAGGGTGCCGGTGCAGGCGGTGGTGGGGTCCTCGACATAGGCGCCGATGGCGGCGGCGTTGGCGCCGTTGCTCTTGAGAGCCGCCCAGGCGTCCTGGAGGCTGGCGTAGCCGTCGGGGTCTTTGGTGCGCAGGGATGCGATGTAGCCGTCGATCGGGCCCGAGCCGGCGCACGATTTGAGGCCCTCGGGAACGTCGGCGGGCCGGAGCGCGATGTCCTGTGGATTGGGCGGACCCAGCACCGGCAGGCTGGTGTCGCCATTGCAGGCGACGGCCAGGGTCGCGGCCGCGACCAGTGTGAGCAAGAGCATGCGCACGACTTCAGCGTAGCCGCGGCTCCGGGCAACGTACCTTCTTGGGAATGAACGACAACCCACTCGAGGTCGTCGTCGACACCCGCTTGCCGGTGCGTGAGGTGGACGAGCAGACCTACCTGGAGGTGCTCGCCGACTGCGTGCGGGTGATGCGCGACTCCGGCATCCCCCACGCCTTCATGGGCGGCCTGGCCTCCACCATCTACGGCCGCGAGCGGCACACCCACGACCTCGACCTCTTCGTGCGGCCCGACGACGCGGAGCGCACCCTGGAGGCGCTGGCTGCCGCCGGCTACCGGACCGAGAAGTCGAACCCGGACTGGATCTTCAAGGCGACCAGGAAGGGGCTCCTGGTCGACGTCATCTACATGGGCACCGACGGCGCCGTCTTCGACGAGGAGATGCAGAAGCACGTGCGGGTGGTGGACTTCCAGGGCAACCGGCTGCCGATCGTGGCGCCCGAGGACCTGATGGCCCTGAAGCTGGCCGCCTTTCGGGAGGACACCGCCCGCCAGTGGTACGACTGCCTGGCGGTGCTGGAGGCGCAGGAGCTGGACTGGGACTACCTGACCCGGCGGGCGGCGCGGCGCCCGCACCGGGTGCTGGCGTTGCTCATCTACGCCGCCGGGGAAGGCATGTCGGTGTCCTGGCCGGCGATCGACCGCCTGCTCGAGGTGGCGCGGTCCGGATGAGGATCGCCGCCATCGGCGACGTCCATTACGGGGTCGAGGAGCCTGGCTCTCTCCATGCCCACCTGGACGAGCTCGCGCGCGAGGCCGAGGCCTTGCTGATCGCCGGCGACCTCACCCGCCACGGCGACCCCGCCGAGGCTCGCGAGCTGGCCGCCGACCTGGCCCAGCTCGAGATGCCGAAGTTCGCCGTGCTCGGCAACCACGACTACCACTCGGATCAATCAGAGGAGATCGTCCGCCTGCTCACCGACGCAGGCGTGCAGGTGCTGGAGGGCGAGGCGGCGGTGGTTGCGGTCAACGGGGCGCGATTCGGCGTGGCGGGTGCCAAGGGCTATGGGGGTGGGTTTCCGGGCGGGATGGTGACCGCCTTCGGAGAGCCCGAGACCAAGGCCTTCGCCCGCCACGGGATTGAGGCGGCAGAGCGCCTGAGCGCGGCGCTCGAAGAGCTCAGGGAGAGCGGACCCGAGCACCGGGTGGCCCTCCTTCACTACGCCCCGATCGAGGCCACGCTGGTCGGCGAGCATGAGCAGGTGTGGCCTTTCCTGGGCAACTACCTGCTCGCCGAGGCGGTCGATCGGTCGGGGGCCGACCTGGTCCTGCACGGGCATGCGCACCGGGGTTCGCCGTCCGGCTCCACGCCCCGCGGAGTGCCGGTGCGCAACGTGGCGCAGCCGGTGGTCAACGTGCCTTACGTCCTGATCGAGTTGAACGGCAAGCCGCTAAGCTAGGGCATCGCTCCGCGCCTGTAGCTCATCGGACAGAGCGTGCGGCTCCGGACCGCAAGGCAGGGGGTTCGATTCCCTCCAGGCGCACCACTTCGCCGAATTCAAACTGTGTGGCGGGGGTTTACGAAATCGGCTACTTTACGTAGCCACTGTAGCAATTACTGTAGCAATACACGCGAGTACCGGTTTCTGAGGCCAAATGCTGCGTCATAGATGCGGCCGATGGCTGGCCGATCACACTGTGGCCCGTATTTATCGCGGCGCTGTGCCTTTGGCTCGGACTGGACCCGGCTCGACCTGTCGCGGGCGCGCGCGGGGCCGTCACCCGCAGAGGTCGCGTCGCGCGAGGT
>DATCNF010000228.1:0-10866 GCA_036565325.1 Candidatus Dormiibacterota bacterium
GTCCGCCACCTCCTCGGTGGTCGCCACGGTCGCGCAGTAGACGAGGGCGCGGCCGGCGCCCGGGTCGAGGACTCGCTGCAGGGCTTCGGCCTTGTCCGCGTCGCCGCGGCAGCGGGCGGCGGCCAGCAGCAGGTTGGGGCGGTTGAACCCGGTCACCGAGACCAGGGGGTCGCGCAGCCCCAGCGTGCGCACGATGTCGGCACGGACCTGGGGGGTCGCGGTGGCCGTGAAGGCGGCCGCCGGGGGATTGCCGCAGATCTCCAGGGCGCGCCCGATCAGCCGGTAGTCAGGCCGGAAGTCATGGCCCCAGGTCGAGATGCAGTGCGCCTCGTCGACCACCACCCGGCGCACCGGCAGCCGTCCCAGAACATCCACGAAGCCCGGGCGCGAGAGCCGCTCGGGGGCCACGTAGAGCAGCTTGAGGCGGCCGTTGAGGGCATCCTGCAGGCGCGCCCACTGCTCGGCCCGGTCGATGCTGGAGTTGACGAAGGCGGCTTCCACGCCCAGCGACCGCAGGCGGTCGACCTGGTCCTTCATGAGGGCGATCAGGGGGGAAACGACCAGCGTCACGCCGGGCCCCAGCAGCGCCGGGATCCAGTAGCTGACGGACTTGCCGGACCCCGTCGGCGCCACCGAGAGGACGTCCCGGCCGGCCACCTGGGCCTCCACCACGTCGGCCTGGCCGGGGCGGAAGGCGGGCAGGCCGAAGACGTCGCGGAGGGCCTGCTCGGGAGTCATCCGGGCGGACTCTACAGGGTCTCGCCGGCGCCCGATACGCCGGCTTAACGGACCTCCTTCAGGTAGCTCAGGAAACCCGGGACCCGGTGGTAGCCGAGCTTCTCGTTGATGTGCAGCATGGGCGCGTTCTGCTCGTCGTTGTCGGTGCGCACCGACCTCACCCCCAGCTCGATCGCCTGGCCCAGGGTCTCCATCTTGACGGCGCGGGCGATGCCCCGGCCCCGATGCGAGCGCGCGCTGCAGGTGTAGCCGGTCCAGACCCGGCCCACCGCTGGGTATTTGAGAAACGACCACGCCACCACCTGCTCTCCGTCCCGCGCCAGCCAGGAGCGATCGGCGCGGAAGTCAGGGCTCATGCCCCACTGCTCGAACTCGGCCAGCGACACGTCGTAGTGGGGGGCGGTGGTAGGGACGTCGTGGGTCGTCTCCTCGTTCAGCCGGTGCAGCTTGCGCAGCAGCTCCGGGTCGGCCGCCGCGGCCTCGGTCAGCAGCTCGATTCCCTGCTGCCGCATCTCCTGCCGCGTGGCCTCCCGTGCCGCCAGCAGCCGGTCGCGGCGCGCGATCAGGTCCAGCTCCCAGGCCTTGGACAGGCGGTCGTAGCGATAGCCGCGACCCTCCAGCACCTCGATGTCCCAGTCGAAGCCTTCGCGGGTGCGCCCCATCAGGGTCTGGGCGCCCTCCTCGACGTTGGCGCCTTCCAGGCGCTCGTAGACCTCGTCCACCTGCCGGCGGTCGCGGGCTTCGGGGATCACCCGGATCTCGTTGAACGCGAAACGGGCGTCGGGCCGGGCCCACCATTCGTGGCCCCGGAAGGCGAAGCCCACCGCGCGCCCGTCCCGCTCCAGGAGAAAGCGCTCGCGCAGGAAGTCGGGCGCCGACACCGCCCAGCGGTGGCGCGTGACCGCCGGGTCCTGCGGTTCGTCGGGGTCGTGGGCGTTGAAGACCTCGCAGGCCACCTCGGCATCGGCCGGCCTGGCGGCACGGAGCTTGAGCACCAACGTACGTTAGCAAGGTCGGAGAACACGAAGACGGCCGGGGCTTTTCGTGTTTACCATACGAATTCTCCGATGAAGCCGCTGGCTAGAGTGAACGCCGTGGGCGCGGAGGTCGCCGGTTCCGACGCCAGCCTGGCGCTCCGCGAGCTGGCCTTCTTGCAGCGCCTGGCCCGAGCCGCCGCCTCCGAGCAGGACTCCGGGCAGCTCCTGCGCCTGATCATCCGCGAGACCACGGCCGCCATGGGCACCGACGTGGCCTCCCTGTACCTGGTCAGCGAGGACGGCACCCAGCTCCTGCTCACCGCCACCAACGGCCTCAACGAGCGCATGGTCGGCCGGGTGCGGATGAAGGTGGGGGAGGGCATCACGGGCTGGGTGGCCGACAGCCGGCGCCCCGCCGTGGTCCCCGACGTCAGCCGGGAGCCGCACTGGAAATGGGTGCCCGGCCTGGACGAGGAGCGCTTCCACTCCATGCTCTCGGTGCCCATCGAGTCGGGCCCCCGGCTGGTGGGCGTGGTCAACGTGCAGTCGGTCGAGTACCGGCACTTCGACGAGGCCGACATCGACTTCCTGGGCGCCATCGCCGGCCAGGTGGCGGGCATCCTCGAGCGCAGCCAGCTGCAGCGGCGGCTGGAGATCCAGCTGGCCGAGATCAAGCTCTCCCACGACATCCACGAGCGCTTCACGCAGCTCTCCCTGGAGGGCGCCGGGATCCCGGCCATCCTGCAGGCGGTGGGCGCGCTGGCGGGCGGACGTGCCGCCCTCTACTCGGCGGATGGCTTCCGGGTCCGCGGCACCGGCGACTCCGAGGGACTCCCGGCGCGCGTGACCCTGCCGCCCGGCTTCACCGCCGGGACCCGCGAAGCGCGGGTTCACGCAGGCCGCCCGCCGCGCCCGGTCGACCTGGTGCCCGTGCGCGCCGGGACCGAGGTGCTGGGCGTGCTGGCGGTCGACGTCCCGGAGGGCGCCTTCGACGAGGACGGCCGGCGGCGTGCTCTGGAGCACGGATCCACGGTCCTGGCCCTCGAGATGTCCAAGGAGCGGGCCAGCGCGGAGGTCGAGCGCCGCCTGCGCGGCGACCTGGTCGAGCAGCTGCTGGCCGGGGGCCTGGAGGAGGACGAGGCCGAACGCCTGGCCCACCAGGCCGAACGGCTGGGGCACCGGCTGCCGGCCCGGGCCTGGGTGGTGGTGCTGGAGCCCGACGACGAGGAGGCGGAGTCGGAGATCGCCGCCGGCGGGCGCCAGGACCGACTCGACGAGGTCCTGAGCGACCTGGTCCGGCGCCGGGCCGGCGGGTCGCTGACCCTGGTCAGGGCCAACTCGGCGGTGATCCTGGTCCCCGAGGAGGTAGCCCCCGACCTGGCCGGCGCCGAGCGCCTGGCGGGCCTGGCCCAGCAGGCTACGGCAGCCGTGCTCAAGCCGGGCACGGTGTCGGCGGGCGTCGGCAACGTGGCCAACTCGGTGGCGGAGCTGGCGCGCTCGCACGTGGAGGCCCGTCAGGCCCTGCGCCTGTCGCGGCGGGCGGGGGGGCGCTCCCGGGTCACCACCTATCGGTCCCTGGGCGCCTTCCGCCTCCTGCTGGAGGTGCAGAGCCCGGAGGTGCTGCGCGGGTTCGTGGAGGAGGTGCTGGGCCCGCTGCTCAAGTACTCGGAGTCGCGCGAGACGCCGCTGCTGCAGACGCTGGAGGCGCTGGTGGCCTCGCGCTGGGTGCGCCGCGCGGCCGCCCGCAAGCTGGGCATCCACATCAATTCGATGTCCTATCGGGTCGAGCGCATCCAGTCCCTGAGCGGGCTGTCGGCCGACGACCCCGAGACGCGGGTCGCGATCGCCATCGCGCTGCGCGCGCGGGCGATGCTTGGCTCGGGCCCCTCGCGCGGGGCCTGACACCGGCTCGCGCGACGGACATCCCGGGTTATCCGCCGTGTGGGCGCCCCAAGAGGAGGGACATCCCGGGTTATCCGGGGTCCGCGGCCGCCGGGAGTAGGCCTAGCCGCCCTTGCCGGTGTGGAGCGCCAGGTAGGCGCCCCACACGAAGTTGAGCGCCGACAGCACCAGGCCGATGGCGCCCAGCACCAGGCCCCAGCGTCCCAGCTTGCGCCCGCTGGTGCGCAGCGCCAGCCCGCCGACCACGAGGGCGGCGACCGCCACCGGCAGGCCGAGGATGGGCAGCAGCCAGAGGATCAGCGAGGCGATCCCGAGGCCGAGGGCCACCGGGCCCTTGACGCTGGACGGGCCGGCGGTGGTGGCCGTCGCGGGGTAGTAGGTGGGGAACCCGGTGATGGAGGCCATCGGCTGCCAGGCCACCCCGTCCCAGTAGAGGGTGCCGTCATCCGAGACCCAGCGTCCATAAGCGTCGAGGCGTGGCATCGGGCGCGCTAGAAGGTGATCACGCCTCGGCCGGCCTGGCTGCCCTGCAGGTCGTCGTAGGCCTCGTTGATCTGCTCCAACGAGTAGTGCCTGGTCACCAGCTCGTCGAGCTGGAGCCGGCCCTGCCGGTAGAGATCGAGGATCCGCGGCATGTCGACGCGGGGGCGGGTGCTGCCGTAGAACGAGCCCAGCAGGGACTTCTCCTGCATGACCAGGCTGAAGCCGTCGATGGCCACGTTCTCGCCGAAGCGCGCGATTCCGACCACCACCGCTTTGCCACCGGCCCTCAGGAGGTCCAGGGACTGCCGGATGGTGGCCGGCAGGCCGATCGCGTCGAACGCGTAGTCGACGCCCCCCGCGGTGAGCTGGCGCACCTGCTTGACCATGTCCGCCGCCCCCGCGTTGACGGCGTCGGTGGCGCCCATGCTGGTGGCCAGCTCCAGCTTCTCGTCGAAGAGGTCGATGGCGACGATGCGGGCCGCGCCCTGCAGCCGGGCGCCCTGGATCACGCTCAGGCCGACACCCCCGCAACCGATGACCGCGACCTTGCTGCCGGGCGCCACGTGGGCCGTGTTGACGGCCGCGCCGATGCCGGTCGTGACCGAGCAGCCGACCAGCGCCGCGCGATCGAGCGGAACGGCGTCGTCGATGACCAGCAGCTGCTCCTCGGGGATCACCGCGTGCTCGGCGAAGCAGGAGACACCGGCCATGTGATGCACGGGCTTGCCGCCGAGCGAGAGGCGGGTGGTCCCGTCCAGCAGCGTCCCCAGAGGATGCGGGTGGCCCGAGCAGAGCATGGGCCGGCCGACGCTGCAGTACTCGCAGTGCCCGCAGCTGTGACGGAAGATGAGGATGACGTGGTCACCGGGCTTGACGGTGCTCACGCCGGGGCCCACCTGCTCTACGACCCCGGAGCCCTCGTGGCCCAGGACAGCGGGCAGGGGCATCGGCATGTCGCCCTTCATGATGTGGAGGTCCGAGTGGCAGACCCCGGCGGCTGACACGCGCACCAGCACCTCGCGCTCGCGCGGCTCTTCGAGCTCCAAGGCCTCGATCGTCAGCGGGCGGCCGACTTCGTGCATGACGGCGGCTCGGGTCTGGATGGCCAGACACTACTACCAGAGCCAGGAGCCGGAAAGAGATGAGCCCCGGTTGACACCAACCGGGGCTCACCAGGTCTTTCAGCGGATCGCCGCTAGGCGTCGTGGTAGAGGTAGAACTCCCACGGGTGAGGGCGGAGCGCGATGGCGTCGACCTCGCGCTTGAACTTGTAGTCGATCCAGGTCTCGATCACGTCCTCGGTGAACACCCCGCCCTTCAACAGGTAGCGGTGGTCGTCGCGGAGCGCGTTCAGCGACTCGGCGAGGGAGCCGGGCACGTTCGCGATCTTGGCTTTCTCCTCACCCTCGAGCTCGTAGATGTCCTTGTCCAGGGGATCGGGCGGCTCGACCTTGTTGGTGACCCCGTCCAGGCCCGCCATCAGGAGCGCGGCGAAGGCCAGGTAGGGGTTGGCCGTGGGGTCGGGCGAGCGGAACTCGATGCGCTTGGCCTTGGGGTTCTCCGAGTACATGGGGATGCGGACGCAGGCCGAGCGGTTGCGCTTCGAGTACACGAGGTTGATGGGCGCCTCGTAGCCGGGCACCAGGCGGCGGTAGCTGTTGGTCGTGGGCGCGCAGAGGGCGAGCAGGGAGGGCGCGTGCTTGAGCAGCCCGCCGATGTACCAGCGCGCCGTCTCCGAGAGCCCGGCGTAGCCCTTCTTGTCGGCGAACAGGTTGACCCCGTCCTTCCAGAGCGACTGGTGGACGTGCATCCCGGACCCGTTGTCCTGGAACAGCGGCTTGGGCATGAACGTCGCCACGTACCCGTTCTGGGCGCAGACGTTCTTGACGATGTACTTGTAGGTCATCATCGAGTCGGCCATCTTGGTCATGGTCGAGAAGCGCATGTCGATCTCGGCCTGGCCCGCGGTGCCCACCTCGTGGTGCTGGACCTCGACCGGCACGCCGGCCTCGATCAGCTTGAGCATGATCTCCGAGCGCAGGTCCTGCAGCTTGTCGACCGGCGGGACCGGGAAGTAGCCCTCCTTGTACCGCGGCCGGTTGCCGAGGTTGGCGGTGCCGTTGGCCCCGCTGTTCCAGATGCCCTCTTCGGAGTCGATGTAGTAGTAGCCGCTGAAGGCGTTCTGGTCGAACCGGATCGAGTTGAAGATGTAGAACTCGGCCTCCGGCCCCCAGTAGCTGACGTCGGCGATCCCCGTCTTCTCGAGGTAGGCCTCCGCCTTCTTGGAGATGTGCCGCGGGTCGCGGGAGTAGGGCTCGCGGGTGATGGGGTCGTAGACGTCCCCCACCAGGTACATGGTGGGGATCCGCAGCACGGGATCGACGGTGGCCGTGTCCGGGTCCAGCATCAGGAGCATGTCGCTCTCGTTGATGGCCTGGAACCCGCGGATGCTGGAGCCGTCGAATCCGAGACCGTCAGCGAACGTCGACTCTTCCAGCTCGCCGATCGGCAGGCTGAAGTGCTGCCACGTCCCGAGCAGGTCGACGAACCTCACGTCCACCACCTGAATTCCGGCCTGGCGTGCCTTGGCCAGCACCTCGACGGGGCTGGTCCTGGGCTTTCCTCCGACTTCTACTGCCATGGGCTCCCTCCTGGTTCTAGGGTTCAGAACAGACTTCGCGACGCTACGGGCATCGTAGGTGTCGTACGGAGCGTCCCTCCACGGCCGATCCACACGAACTCCGCCGGCCCCGCTTCGTGTTCCCCACACGTCTGAGAACCCTCTTTGCGTATCCACCCCGTGCGGGGGAACCGAAAACAGGGTTGCTGTTTAGTGTGGAGCTGACGTGGGAGGAGGCACCCGCGGGGCCGTAGCTTTCTCGGCCATGAATCGAAAGCTGCTGCTCGCGTCAAGCCTTGGACTCGTCGCCGCTCTGGCGCCCGCCGCCGCCTTCGCGGACACGACGCCACCCGACCCGGGCACCGTCGCCCAGTCGGCCGCGGTCGGCGCCGACACGGTGTGGGTGGTGGTGGCCGCGATCCTGGTGATGTTCATGCAGGCCGGCTTCGCCATGCTCGAGGTCGGCTTCAGCCGCATGAAGAACGTCGGCACCGTGGTCGCCAAGGTGCTCACCAACTTCGGGGTCGCCTCGATGGCCTACTGGGGGGTCGGCTTCGCCCTCGCCTTCGGGGCCGCCGCCACCTGGCTGTTCCCGATCATCGGGGGCAGCGGCTTCTTCCCGACCTTCAGCCCCGGGTCCTCCATGAACCTGCCGGCCATGGCCGGCAGCACCGCGCCGGCCTCGGCCAAGTTCATGTTCCAGTTCGTCTTCTGCGCGGTCTCCCTGGCGATCGTCTGGGGCACCATGCTGGAGCGGACCAAGTTCATCGTCTACATCCTGTTCGCGATCCCCTTCGCGGCCGTCATCTACCCACTCGTCAGCCACCAGCTGTTCGGCGGCGGCTTCCTGCAGGCGACGCTTGGCGCCCAGGACTTCGCGGGCTCCACCGTCGTCCACCTGACCGGCGCCATGGCCGGCCTGGCCGGCCTGCTCCTGCTCGGCCCACGCATCGGCAAGTACGAGAGGAAGGGACAGCCCAACGCCATTCCCGGCCACAACATGCCGCTGGCCCAACTGGGCGTCCTGATCCTCTGGTTCGGCTGGTTCGGGTTCAACCCCGGCTCCACGCTCAACGCCACCAACCTCCATTTCGCGGACGTGGTGGTGACCACCCAGATGGCGGCCGCGGGCGGTGCCCTGGCCGCGCTCCTGGTCGTCTACCTGCAGACCAAGACCCTGGACGTGGGCATGGTCGGCAACGGCGCCATCGCGGCCCTGGTGGCGATCACCGCGCCCTCCGGCTACGTCGAGCCCTGGGCGGCGATCGTGATCGGCGCGGTGGCGGGCACCATCGTGGTGGTCGCGATCCCGCTCATCGACCGCGTGCTCGACGATCCGGTCGGCTGTCTGTCGGCGCACGGGCTGGCCGGCATCTGGGGCACGCTCTCCTGCGGCCTCTTCACGCTTCCCGCATTGGCCAAGTTCAACGGCGTCGGCGAGGGCGGCCTGGTCTACACCGGCTCCTTCCACCAGTTGGGCGCGCAGGCGGTGGCGGTGGTGGCGGCCGGGACCGCGGTCTTCGTCCTCAGCTTCGCGATCTTCTGGGTGATCAAGCACACGGTCGGGCTGCGCGTCAGCGCCCGCGAAGAGCTCGAGGGTCTCGACATCAGCGAGCACGGCATGTGGGGCTACCCGGAGGCGTTCATGCCGGTGCCGGGCGGCGTCTACCGGCCGGCCGAGCACCCGACGGTCAACCCGGTGGAACCGGAGCGCGTGCGGGTGACCGCCGCGGGGACCGTCTCCTCATGATGAAGATGGTCGTCGCGATCATCCGCCACGAGCACCTGCAGGCGGTCCAGGACGTGCTGGACGAATGCGGGGTGTCGGGAATGACGCTGACCGAGGTCAAGGGCTGCGGCGCCCAGCGCGGCTACACGGAGAAGTACCGGGGAACCTCGGTCAACATCTCCCTCCGGCCGCGGTTGAAGGTCGAGGCGGTGATGCGGGGCGAGATCGTCGACCGCGTCATCGACATGCTCATCCCGGCGGCCCGCACCGGCGCCAACGGGGAGGTCGGGGACGGCAAGATCTTTGTGATCGACGTCGAGCAGGCGGTCCGGATCCGAACCGGCGAGAAGGGCCCCGAAACCGTGCAGCACGCCGAACGAGCGCTGTGGGGGCACTAGCGCCCGGCTAACCGCGTCCCCCAGCCCCCCAGCCCCCCTCCCCGCCAAGCAGGGAGGGGGGTATGTGGCTGTTAGACGGGCGCCGCTACGTTCTTCTCTACGAAGGCCTTGACGCCCTGCGGGCCGGGGTACCCGACCAGCCGGTCGATCAGCTTGCCGCCCTGGAAGATGCCCAGGGTGGGGATGCTCATGACGCCGTAGCGCATGGCGATGGTCTGGGCCTGGTCGACGTCCAGCTTGCCCACCGTCATGGTGCCGTTGTAGGTCGCGGCGATCTGCTCGACCACCGGGCCCATCGCACGACAGGGACCGCACCAATCGGCATAGAAGTCGACCAGCACGGCCGATTCGGATCCGAGGACGTCCTGGTCGAAGGACGCTTCCTCGAACTTCTTGAGGTTGCTCATGCCTATGTAAATACGCCGTCGTGCCCGCTATTCCGAAGCCATAATCGAGCACGGATGGCTGCCTCCTCGCCCGCGCTCGCGATCGGCCCGACCCCGCTCCAGCAGCTCGGCGACCGCCTCCTGGAAGCCACGCCCGGGCTGATCACCTGGTTCCTGCTCCTTTCGCCGGCCTGGATCCCGATCGCCTTCGGGAGCGACGGCGCCATGTTCGTGGCGGTGGCGGTGCTGATCTTCGACCTCTACTGGTTCTTCCGCTCGGCGATCGTGATCACCGGCATCTGGCGGGTCTACTTCCGAATGCGCAAGGCCATGCGCACCGACTGGCTGGCGCTCTGCCGGGCCGAGCCCCGGGTGGAGGGACAGCCGCACCCCCTCGACTACTACCACCTGGCGGTGATCCCGACCTACACCGAGCCCTACCACGTGCTGGAGGCCACGGTCCAGGCGATCGTGGACGCCAACTACCCGAAGGAGCTGAAGCTGATCGGGATCATCACCCGGGTCACCGACAAACCGGGCTGGAAGAACGTGGCCCGCTTGAAGGAGAAGTTCGGGGACCGGGTGGCCGGCTTCTACCACATCAAGGACCCGATGGAGCCGCCGCTGGTGCCCGGCAAGTCGGCGGCCATGAACTGGGGCGGCCGGGACATGTTCAAGCGCCTGAGCGCCGAGGGCTACGACCCCAACCGGGTGCTGCTCACCGACCTCGACTCCGACTACCGGATCCACCGCGAGTACTTCGGCTGGATCAGCTGGCACCACGCCAGGCGGGCACTGCGCGATTACACGATCTGGCAGCCGATCCCGCTCTTCCACAACAACATCTGGCGGGTGCCCACTGCGGTCCGCGTGATGTCCGCCAGCACCAGCATGTGGCAGATGTTCCTGCACTCCCAGCCGCACAAGCTGGTGGCCTTCAGCAGCTACACCTGCACGCTCCAGTTCTGCCACGACATCGGCTATTGGGACAAGGACGTGATCCCGGAGGACTCCCGCTTCTACTGGAAGGCGTTCTTCACCTTCGGCGCCCGCTTCTCCGTGACCTCGGTCTGGCTGCCCATGTACGGGGACTCACCGGAGTCGCGGGACTACGCGTCCACCCACCTGAACCAGTACAACCAGATCAAGCGCTGGGCCTGGGGGATCACCGACGTGCCCTACGTCCTGCGGCGCATCTTCAAGCACCCCGAGATCCCGCTCTGGCTGCGCATCCGGCGCTTCTCGAACCTCTTCCTCAACCACCTGAACTGGATCTTCCTGCCCGTGCTGATGATCTTCGGAGGCTCGGTCCCGCTCTGGATCTCGGTCGACTTCTCGATCATGGACCTGGGCGAGAACCTCTGGAAGTACTCGATGGAGGTGCTGGTCTCGGCGGTCGCCACGGTGATCGCTCTGATCGTCCTCGAGCACCTGCTGCTGCCCCCCAAGCCGGCCCACTGGGGCCCGATCCGGCGCTCGTTGATCTACGTCCAGTACCTGAGCTACCCGATCGTGGGCCTGATGCTGAGCGTGCTCCCGGCGCTGGAGGCGCACACCCGGCTGCTGCTCGGCAAGTACCTGGAGTACCGGGTCACCGAGAAGGTCTGACGCCGCGTCCCCCTCCCCCCTGGGG
>DATCNF010000229.1:0-1899 GCA_036565325.1 Candidatus Dormiibacterota bacterium
GCGCAGCGCCGAGGCCGCCGGCGCCGGTGGCGTGGTCCTGCCGCAACACCGCAGCGCACCCCTCAGCGCAAGCACCGTCAAGGCCAGCGCCGGCGCCGTCGAGTATTTGAGGCTGTGCCAGGTGGCGGGCATCGCGGGCGCACTCCTGGAGATCAAGCGGGCCGGACTCTGGTGCGTTGCTCTGGACCCCGAGGGCGAGCTGGCGGCCTGGGAGTTCGACTTCACCCAGCCCGTGTGCGTGGTGGTCGGCGGCGAGGGGCGCGGCGTGGGCCGCCTGGTCGGCGAGCGGTGCGACGCCCGGGTGCGACTGCCCATGAAAGGGCGGGTCGCGAGCCTGAACGCGTCAGCGGCCGCGGCCGCCCTGCTGTACGAGGTAACCCGGCAGAGAAGCATTTAGTCCCCCTCCCCTCAGGGGAGGGCAGGGGTGGGGCCGCTAAACTCGATCCCCTATGCGCCATACGCGCATCGTCTGCACCCTCGGCCCCTCGTCGGTCGAGGTCCCCACCCTCCGCAAGCTGTTCGCCGCGGGCATGGATGTCGCGCGCCTCAACTTCTCGCACGGCGACGAGGCGACGCACCGGGCCGCGGTCAGCGCCGTGCGCCAGGTGGCCCGGGAGACCGGCCGCTACGTGGCGCTGCTCCAGGACCTGCAGGGCCCTAAGATCCGGACCGGGTCGCTGTCCGAGCCACTGGTGCGGCTGGCCCGGGGCCGGGAGGTGACGCTCACCTCGAGGAACATCCGCGGCGACGAGAGGACGATCCCCGTCAGCCACCAGGAGATCATCGCCGCCGCCCAGCCCGGCGACCGGGTGCTGCTGGCCGACGGGCAGATCGAGCTCAAGGTCCGCGGGCCCCACAGCAACGGGCAGGTCAAGTGCTCGGTGATCCGCGGCGGGCTCTTGGGCGAGCGCAAGGGCGTGGCGATCCCCGGCCGTACGCTCACCCTGCCCGCCCTCACCGAGAAGGACAAGCAGGACATGGCGCTCGGCGCCGAGCTGCAGTTCGACTACGTGGCGATCTCGTTCGTGCGCAGCGCCGCCGACGTCAAGGCCTGCCGCGACGAGCAGGAGCGCCTGGGCTGGAAGGTGCCGGTGGTGGCCAAGCTCGAGAAGCTGCAGGCGATCCGCAACCTGCGCGAGATCATCGCCGCCTCCGACGCGGTCATGGTGGCGCGCGGCGACCTCGGGGTGGAGATGGCGCTGGGCGAGGTGCCCGCGGTCCAGAAGGACATCATCCACCGCGCCAACCGGGCCGGGGTCCCGGTGATCACCGCCACCGAGATGCTGGAGTCGATGGTGACCAGCAACCGGCCCACCCGCGCCGAGGCCTCCGACGTGGCCAACGCGATCTGGGACGGGACCGACGCCGTGATGCTCTCCCAGGAGACCTCGACCGGCGCCCACCCCGTGGAGGCGGTGCGCGCCATGGCGCGGATCTGCCTGGCCGCCGAGAACCACCCCGCCTACCTGCGCGAGCGGCCGATGTGGAAGGAGGACTCGCTGTCCAGCGCCATCGCCCACGCCTCGGCCCAGGTCGCGACCGAGGTCAGGGCGCGCTACATCATCGCCTTCACGGAGTCCGGCGCTACCGCCCTCCGAGTCAGCAAGGCGCATCCGCCGGTGCCGGTGATCGCGGCCAGCCCATACTCCTCGGTGCTGCGCCGAACCGCGCTCTATGCGGGGGTGATCCCGCTCGAGGTGGGGATGGGGAAGGACACCGACGACATGATCGACAAGGCGGTCAAGGCCGCCCTCAAGCATGGGATCGTGCGCGACGGCGACCGGGTGGTGCTGATCGCGGGCGTGCCGGTGGGCAAGCCCGGCCAGACCAACATGCTCAAGGTGGAAACCATCCGTGAGTGAGGCCGGCACACCCCCTCCCCTCTGGGGAGGGTTGGGG